>NZ_JAGWCS010000001.1:0-98527 GCF_020657705.1 Clostridioides sp. ZZV15-6598
CTTTATAGGTATTTCCTCTATAAAGCTACCTTCTATATTTAATGATATATTTTCGGGATTGTTACTTCTGTTTATTAAAATTAGTATCCTATCATTATCTTCATTAAATCTTATAAATGCAAACACATTATCATTTTTAGTATATATAAATTCTGTTTCTCCAGAACTTAAAATTTTATTTTTATTTCTGATTTTTATAATATTTTTATAAAAATTTAACATATCTTCATCTTCATTTTTCCATGGATATGTTCTTCTATTGTCTGGGTCTACATCTCCACAAAGACCTGCCTCATCTCCATAGTATATATATGGTACTCCTTCAAATGTCATTTGTGTGGCTACAGCAAGTTTCATCAAATCTATATCATTATTTAATTCAGTTTTAGCTCTTGTAACATCGTGTGTTCCAATTAAATTTAAATTAGACTTAAATGATTCTTTTGGATAATTTTCTTTAATTTGTATATATTTATTGCTAAGTTCATATGAATTAATTTCTCCTTTTAAAAAAGAAAACATATTATTTCTAAATGGATATCCCATAACAGAATCTAATTCTTCACCTAATAAATAGCTTCTTCTTTGACCATAACTAATCTTATTTGAGGCGTCTTCCCATACTTCCCCTATAAGTATCGAGTCATTATCAGCTTCTTTTAATTCCTTTTTCAGCTCTCTTATAAACTCAGTTGGCAGTTCATCTGCAACATCCAATCTCCATCCTTTAATACCCATATTCATCCATTTGTTTATGACACTATCCTTGTCATATATGATATAATCCATATAGCTTTTTTCTAATTCATTTGTATTTGGCAAGGTCTTTATATCCCACCAACTTTTATATTTATGAGGAAATTCTTCAAACATATACCATGAATAATATGGTGATTCTTTTGATTGATATGCACCTAAACTATCATAATTTCCATACATATTAAAATACTTACTATCGGCTCCAGTATGACTAAAAACACCATCAAGTACTATTGATATATCTTTTTCTTTTGCTTTATCAATTAATTCTTTGAATGTATCTTCATCTCCAAACATAGGGTCAATCTTTTTATAATTTCCTGTGTCATACTTATGATTACTAGAGGCTTCAAATATAGGACTTAGATATAGTATACTCACTCCTAATTTTTTTAGATACCCAAGTTTATTAATTATTCCCCTTAAATTTCCACCATGAAAATCCCATCTTATAATATCCCCTCTACTATCTTTTATGTACATGGGTATATCTTCCCAATTACCATATATAAAGCTGTTTTTTTTAGGATTATCAACCTTCCCATTACGATTTCCATTGTTAAATCTATCTACAAATATGTGATAAAGTACTCCTTCTTTGTACCATGTTGGCACTTTAAAATCTTTATAAACAGTAATTTGATATTTATTGATATCATTATAATTATATTCACAAGAGTATCCATTTTCTCTATTCTTTCCATAGAATAGAGTCTTTTTCTCACCATCTATTTCAGCAATCACCTTAAAATAATAGAAATAAACACCTGTTATATCAAATTTTTCAACCTTACAGTAAAAATACTTTCCAAGTGTATTATTGTTTAATTCTTCATTTAAAATTATTGTCTTTGTTTCATCTTCTTTGTTTATTTCTAGGGAAATAGACTCAACATTATATCCTTCATTTACTTTAACATTAATTATCAATTCTTCATCAAATTTTAAAGCTCCAAACGGAGCCTTAAAATTTTTATCCCAAGAATTATATTCTATTATATTTTGCATTTATAATCACACCCTTTTAAACCAAATGTCTTTTGCATATTCAGAAATTGTTCTATCAGAAGAAAAAAATCCTGAATTAGCTATATTAACCAAAGACATTGTATTCCATTTTTCTTTATCACGATATAGTTTGTTTATATTTGCCTGAGCTTGACCATAATTTTCAAAATCCCTCAATACAAAGTACTCATCATTGTAAGTGGTAAGTGAATTATAAATACTTCTACCTTCTTCTCCTAGGTTAGGAATAAATCCATTTATTAAATCATCTACTACCCTTTTTATATCCATGTTAGAATGATACAAATCAAGTGAAGAATATCCACCAAACTTATTGTAATTCAGTACTTGCTCTGCACTAAGTCCAAATAAAAACATATTTTCTTTTCCTACTTGTTCACATATTTCTACATTTGCACCATCTAATGTGGCTAAAGTTATAGCACCATTCATCATAAATTTCATATTACTTGTTCCTGATGCTTCTTTTGTTGTTGTTGAAATTTGTTCACTCACATTTGCTGCTGGTATTATTATCTCTGCTAATGATACACCATAATTCTCTATAAACACTACTTTTAACTTGTCCTTTACTCTAACATCATTATTTATAGTGCTTGCAACTGAATTTATAAATTTAATTATACATTTGGCTAAATAATATCCTGGTGCGGCTTTTGCCCCAAATATAAAAGTTCTTGGGTCAATATTTAAATTAGGATTATCAAGTAATTCATGATACATATGGAGTACATTAAAGATATTCAATAGTTGCCTTTTGTAAGCATGCAGCCTCTTAACCTGAACATCAAATATAGAACTCGGGTCAATATTTAAATCGTATTTATCATTTATAAAATTTGATAAATTTACTTTATTATTGTATTTTATATCATCAAGTCTTTTTAAAACAGAAGAATCATTTTTAAATTTTTCAATATTCTTTAGCTGTAAAGTATCTGTTTTCCATGAGTCACCAATTAAATCTGTTATTAAATTGCTAAGTTGAGGATTTGAACTTATAAGCCATCGTCTATGTGCAATTCCATTAGTTTTATTGTTAAATTTATTTGGTTCGTCTTGATAAAAATCTTTTAAAACTTCTGTTTCAAGAATTTGAGTATGAAGCTTAGCAACTCCATTTACACTGTGACTTGTTACAATACATAAATTTGCCATATTTATGTTGTCCCAGTCTATTATACTCATTCTCCTTATTTTATCTTGGTCATATCCTTTATTGTTTAATTCTTCTACATATCTTCTATTTATTTCTTCTATTATCATATAAATTCTTGGTAATAGCTCTTTTATCATACTTACAGGCCACTTTTCCATTGCTTCTGACATTATAGTATGATTAGTATAAGATACTGTTTTTTTAGTTATCTGCCATGCTTCATCCCAAGATAATCCCTCTTCATCAAGTAGAATTCTCATAAGTTCTGGTATACATAAGGTAGGATGTGTATCATTTATATGAATTGCTACCTTATCAAATAAATTACTGATGTTTAGTTTATTCTTTTTATACTTCCTTATTATATCTTGTACACCTGCACTGACAAAGAAATACTCTTGCTTCAGTCTCAATAATTTTCCTGCATAATTTGAATCATCAGGATACAACACCTGTGAAATTTCTTCAGTATAATACTTGTGTTTTAAAGCCTCTTCATAACTTCCTGAATAATTTAGAGCATTTGAAGTAAGTTCTCCAAAGTCTCTTTTTGGTATCTCACTTTTAAATAATCTTAAAGTATTGATACATTGATTTTGGTATCCGATTATTGGTATATCATAAGGCATTGCCATTACAGGAAGATAGTTTTTATGGACTACTTTTAAATGTATTCCTTCCTTAATCAACTCTACTTCTCCACCAAACTTCACCATTGTTGCTTCATTTGGTCTTACAGTCTCCCATGCATAACGTCCTTCTGTAAGCCAGTTATCAGGCACTTCGACCTGATAACCGTTTACAAATTTTTGTTCAAATAAACCGTATTTATATCTAATTCCATATCCTTGACCACTTATATTCAAGGATGCCATAGAATCTAAAAAACATGCTGCTAATCTTCCCAAACCACCATTCCCTATGGCTGGGTCTACCTCAGCTTTGATTAAATCATCTAAGTTAATTCCTAATTCTAGTAATCCCTCTCTAACTTCTTCTTCAATATTTAAATTTAGTAAATTAGATTTTAATTGTCTTCCTATTAAAAACTCTAAACTAAAATAATAAACCTCTTTTTTCTTATCTAATTTCGTAGCAACCCATTTTTTTGCTATTTCATCTTTCAGTAGACTACATAGTACATTTAACAATTGTTCATCAGTAGCTTCCTTGATAGACTGTGCATATAAGCTATACATTTTCACTTCAAATTTTTGCTTGAATTTCTTTTTGCTTATTGTTACCAAAAAAACCACTCCTTTAATCACATATGTCTCTATATGTTTCTATATACTCCTTAGCTGATTTTTTCCAACTATTATCAGTATTCATTGCATTTTCAACTAGTTTCATCCATTTTTCTTTATTTTTAAAAACCTTAATTGCATTTTTCAAACAGAAAAACATCTCATGAGCATTGTAATTTTTAAAACTAAATCCATTACCTTCTCCAGTAAATTGATTATAAGGTATTACAGTATCTTTAAGTCCTCCAGTTTCTCTAACTACTGGTAAAGAGCCATATCTCATAGCTAGCATTTGACCTATACCACAAGGTTCAAATAGTGATGGCATCAAGAATATATCACTTCCAGCATAAATTTGTTGAGCCAATGATGCATTAAATGTAATTCTAGCAGATACTTTATCTGAAAAATTAGAATCGTAATAATTAAACATTGATTGATATTGATGTTCCCCAGTTCCTAAAATGACAATTTGTAAATCTTCCCTCATAAGCTCAGGCATCATATAGGCTATTAAATCGAATCCTTTTTGAGAAACTAGTCTTGAAACTATTCCTATTAATGGAATAGATGAATCTTTTTTTAGTCCTAATATATCTTGTAATCTTAATTTATTTTCTAATTTTTTCTCTATAGAATTTACATCGTAATTTACAAATATATCCTTATCTTTCTCAGGGTTATTCAAATCATAATCTATGCCATTTAATATCCCTTTTAATTTTCCTGATTCCTTTCTAAGCAAACCATCTAATTGTTCTCCATAAAAAGATGTTTGTATCTCATTTACATAGGTAGGACTAACAGTTATAACTTTATCTGCAAAATTTATTCCAGCTTTCATAAAATTTATTGAACCATAATACTCTATATCTCCATTATCAAAATATTTTTCAGGTAAATCTAATATATCATCTAAGACATACTTGTCAAATACACCTTGATATTGTAGATTATGTATAGTATACATAGTTTTTATATTTTTATACCCCTCAAGGGTTGCATATCTCTCTTTTAAAATTAATGGCAACATACCTGTGTGCCAATCATTTATATGTATTACATCTGGATAAAAGTCAATTCTACTTATAGCTTCTAAGACAGCATCTGTAAAGAATGTATATCTTTCTGCATCATCTCCATATCCATAAATACTCTTTCTCTCGTCTTCTCTTCTAAAATAAAATTCATTGTCTATAAAATAAAATTTAACACCATCCAGTTCCATTTCTAAAAGACCACAATATTGATTTCTCCATCCAACACGTACGCTAAACACAGCTATTTCTTTTAATTGATCTTTTAAATAACTTGGTATAGTTGAATATTTAGGCATTATTACCCTTACATCTACACCTTCTTTTTTTAATTCTTTAGGCAATGCATAAGATACATCTCCTAATCCTCCAGTTTTAGCAAAGGGCCAACACTCTGCTGTTACATAAAAAACCTTCACTAGCTATTCCCCCTTCTAAAAAATATTTTTATATATTCGTATTCTTTTCTACCACAATAGGATATTTTTCATCTCCTTTTAACTCTTTTCCTTTTGATACACTTGTATTTTTATCTAATATTGCATTATATAGTTTTGCATTTGACTTTATTACACAATTTTGCATTACTATTGAGTTTTCTATAACTGTTCCTTTTTCAACATTAACTTTTCTAAATATAATGCTATCTTTTACAGTGCCTTCTATTAAGCAACCTGATGCTATAAAACTATTTTCTACCTTTGCACTATCAGTGTAAATTGTAGGTGACTCATTCTTTTCTTTAGTAAATATTTTTCTTTCAGAATACAATAATTCATCAGCCACTTCTATTTCTAATAAATCTTTACTCATTTGAAAGTATGATTCAACAGAGTTTACACATTTCAAATATCCTGTATACTCATAAGCTCCTACTTTCATGTTTTCTGCTTCTTCAACAATGAACTCTTCTAAATAACAATAGTTTCCTTTATTTACAATATTATATATACATTCTACAAAATCTTCACGTTTCATTATATATGTTTCCATACATATGTTTGCTCTAGGGAATTTTCCTAAATTATTTCCGACATTTATTACTCTGTTATTACTATCTAAGTTTAAAGTCAGATTACCAGCAAAATCTTTATTTGCATTGTTTACATTTTTATATATCATAGTTATATCATTATGAGATTTTTTATGGTATTCCAAAGCCTGAGAATAATCTAAGTTGCATAACATATAACTTGGAGCTATTAAAATATATTCTTCTTCACTTTTCTCTATATAATCAAGATTAGCTAGTATTGTGTATATATCTCCTTCTCTATGTGAGTAAGTATTTCTATACTTAGTATTTTCTGGGCTAAAAATTGATAAACCACCCTTTTTTCTACTTAAATCCCAATCTTTTCCACTACCTATATGGTCTGTAAGTGATCTATACTTTTCTTTTGCAAATATTCCAACTTTTGTGATTCCTGAATTTATCATATTAGATAGAGCAAAGTCAATTATTCTATATCTTCCAGCTATTGGTGTAGAAGCTATCGGTCTTCCATAATTAAGTTTATTTATTGCAGGGTCTCCTTTTTTGTTTAAATTTATTATGCCTAAACATTCATTTCTCATCTTAAAGACCTCCTTCTATTAATACGCATCTAGGCTCTATATTTTCATATTCAGAAACTACATTTATCTCATTATTTACATTTTTTATCTGAACATTATCATTTATAGTTGCACATTCGCCTATCATAGCTTTTTCTATAGTTACATTTTCTCCTATTACAACATTTGGCATGATTACTGAATCAATTACTTTACTTCCTTTTCCAACAACAACTCCATGTGATAATACAGAGTTTCCTACTTCTCCTAAAATTCTACAACCATCAGCTATCATTGATCTATGAACATTTGCACTTTTGCCTATATATTGAGGTGGCATTGCCATTGTATTTGTATATATCTTCCATTTAGGGTCTGATAAATCCAGTGTTTCTGGAGATTTAATTATATCCATATTTGCATCCCATAAACTTTGTATAGTTCCTACGTCTCTCCAATATCCCTTAAATGGATATGCATACATTCCAACATTATCCTCTAACATTTTAGGTATTAAATTCTTTCCAAAGTCATCATAATTTATATCTGGATTTTTTTCTGCTTCTTTAAAATAACTTCTCAACATTTTCCAATCAAATATGTATACTCCCATAGATGCCAGATTACTTTTAGGTTCACCAGGCTTTTCTTCAAATTCGTATATGCTTGAATCTTCATTTGTATTCATTATGCCAAATCTAGAAGCTTCATCCCAAGGTACTTCAATTACTGCAATCGTAGCCTTTGAGCCTTTTTCTTTATGAAATTTCAACATTTTACTATAATCCATCTTATATATATGGTCACCAGATAATATTAATACGTATTCTGGATTATAGGTATCTACAAAATCCATGTTCTGGTATATAGCATGTGCTGTACCATTATACCAATTTCCCTCTTTTTCATTCATAAATGGTTGTAATACATATACTCCACCATTTATTCTGTCTAAATCCCAATGACTTCCCATTCCTATATGAGAATTTAATATCAATGGTCTATATTGAGTTAAAACACCTACAGTATCTATACCAGAATTTGAACAATTACTTAAAACAAAGTCAATAATTCTGTACTTTCCTCCAAATGATACGGCTGGTTTTGCAATCCTCTTTGTGAAAACTCCAAGTCTTGAACCTTGCCCCCCTGCCAAAATCATAGCTAACATCTCTTTTTTCATTTAATGACACTCCCCTCATCTAGTAATTAATATTTATAATTGCATTTTTACCTTTATAAACTTTTAGTCAATAAATGTTGTGTATAAATTTTGCCCAAATGATAATGTAATAAGAGTAAAATAATATAAACTATACAATTTCTATAATGTATACCCCATAATTGTTTTATTGAAGTATACATTATTTTCCATCAGTGCTATAGTATTTATAATATTCAATTCCTAATTAGAAAATAATATAAACATTTATTTTATAGATATAAAAAATATTTTTTATAAATCAATTTATATCATACAAACATACTTAAATTTTTATGCTTTTTTGATTTGATAATAATAGAACATAATATGACATGATTATCCAAAAATCTTTCAATAATTACTAGCTAATTTTATTTTTTGTTACTTGCTTATCTATGATTCAATTAATAAATTATAAAATTTAAAGCAATGGAAAAAATCAACTTAATAAATGCATGAAAGCTCTATGGTTAATTTATAGAAAATTAAAGATAAATATAAAAATTTTAGTAGGTGATAATAGATGAAAATAAATAGATTAACAGAAATAATAGTAATACTATTAAATAAAAAATTAGTTACTGCTAAAGCCTTGGCTGAGAGGTTTGAAGTTTCTACAAGAACTATATATAGAGATATAGAAACTCTGTCTATGTCAGGTGTACCAGTATATATGACTAAAGGCAAAGGAGGAGGAATATCTTTAATAGAAGAATATTCTATAGACAAAACTATACTGTCAAAGGAAGATAAGGAGAGTCTAATAATAGCACTTCAAACATTGCAAGCAACAAAGTATCCAGAGATAAATTCAGTAGTAGATAAAATTGGTTCAATATTTGGAGAAAGTAATTTTGCAAACTGGATTGAAATAGATTTTACTGAATGGGGAAGTAATTTTAATGAGGATGATAAATTTACAAAAATAAAAAATGCTATTTTAAGGCGCAACACTATAAATTTTGATTATGTAAATAGTTTTTCAAGTCAAACAAATAGAACTGTTGAGCCTATGAAACTAATGTATAAAAGTAAGACTTGGTATTTGTATGGGTTTTGCAAATTAAAGGACGATTTTAGAATATTTAGAATCAGTAGAATGAAAAAATTAGTAGTAAAAGAAGACATATTTTCAAGAAAGATGATTGAAGAGGTATACTTAGATGACTCCAAAATAATTAAAGAAAATACTGTAACTCTAAGGCTAAGATTTAAAGAAAAGATGCTCTATAGAGTTTTTGATGATTTTAACAATGATTTAATAACTAAAAATGAAGATAATACATATGATGTAATTGCAGAATTCCCAGTTGGAGAGTGGATTTATGGATATATCTTATCTTTTGGAGAGAGTGTTGAAGTACTTGAACCTAAATTTATTAGAGATAATGTAATAAATAGGTTGAGAGAGATGCTTAATATGTATTCCTCATAAGTTACTATTACTAAATTTAATTATATTAAAATATATGACATATAGATGTCGTATTTTATAAATTATAATTAAACTAAAGAAACATGTAATCAAAAGTAATTAATAAAGCTAAAGTGAGGTATAAAGTATGGATTATGAAATAGTACAGATAAGTGAAAAAATAGTTGTAGGTGTATCAAAAGAAACTACAAATAACAATGGACAAGCAGTAAAAGACATAGGTGAATTATGGAAAAACTTTATGGGAAAAGGTATCTATAATGTTATAAAAGGTAAAAAAAATGATAAAACAATAGGTTTATATACAGACTATCAAGGTGATTTTACAAATCCATATAACTTTGTAGCATGTTGTGAAGTAAATAGTGAAGATGGTAAGGACAACAATCTAAGTGAATTTAATGAAAAAAATATTTGTGGAGAGCTTATTGTGAGTAAGGTTATACCAGGCGGTAAATATGCAAAATTCACTATAACAGGAGATATACAAAAGTCAGTAGGAGAATTCTGGTTTGAGTTTTGGAAAATGGATTTTGATAGAACTTATATAAGTGATTTTGAGGAATATCAAAATAATACATATGATATGAATAAGCAAGAAGTTCATATTTACATTGGAATAAAATAAATTCATTGATAAATTTTAATAGATAAAACTTATTATAGGGATAAATAAGTTGATAATCATGAGGGAGTGTATTATACACTCCCAATTTTTATTTTATCTTTAAAAGTGATAATATTATATTTTCTTTAATTATACAATTTTTGAGTAGTTTATGAAGTTTCCTATCATCATCTATAATCAATATTTTGTTCATAATTTAAATCCTCCTTTAGAAATATGTAAGAATTTATTAATTATAATAGGCTATAAATTTAATTATAGTTCGGCCGATAATAGATGTATATTATACAAATATTTTCAATTTACCATATTTCTATATAATGGGTTTTTTGACAAATTCTTACGTTTTTATGTGATTATGTTTTTAATAACTCGTCAAAATGCAAAACATATATTACAATAGAGATATAAGTTTTTTAATCGATAAACTGTATTAATAAAGTTGAATATAATATAGTATGAATATTTACTTTTATTTATAGATGAAATGTATTCATTATGTAGGGAAAATAAGTCAGTAAGTATAGACAATGACTGAAAAATAATAGCATTTATTGTTACAAGTGTGGAGGAGTTAGTTTTATGGAAAATAAAATTTTAATAGTAGATGATGCTATTTTTATGAGAATGATGATTAAAGAAGCTCTGAGTAAAAGTGGCTACGATAATTTAGTAGAAGCAAGTGATGGAGAAGAAGCTTATAATATGTTTAAAGATGAAAAGCCTGATTTGATACTACTTGATATTACAATGCCTAAAAAAGATGGCCTAGAGGTATTAAAGGAAATAAAAATCTTGGATTCAAATGCTAAAGTTGTGATGTGTTCTGCAATAGGGCAAGAAAATATGATTGTGGAAGCTATAAAGCTTGGAGCACTAGATTTTATAGTAAAACCATTTAAAACAGAAACATTGATTAAAGTTGTAAATAATGCCTTAAAATAAAGGCTGTAAATACACCTTTATATAATAAAAATACATAAATGTAACAATAGAGGGAGGGGTTTATATTATAAATTATTCACAACTTGATGATGTTCATATAGATGCTCTTAGAGAAATTGGTAATATAGGCTCTGGGAATGCAATTACTGCACTTGCATCCATGATAAATAGTAAGATAGAAGTATTAATACCTATGGTCAAGATACTTGAATATAATGAAGCTACAAATTTACTTGGAGGTCCAGAAAATAAGGTCGTATGCATTTTACTTGATATGAAAGGCGATATTAATGGGATGTTTATGTTTTTGTTGGATGAATCAATCACTCAACTTATGCTTAACTCTCTTTTTAATAAAGATGAAGCCTTCTTAGATGAAATTACAGGTATTGAAATTTCCGCAATAAAAGAAATAGGAAATATTATGGCAAGTTCTTATGTAAATGCTATTGCATCTATGCTAAATATGAACATAAGTATTTCAGTTCCAGATATGTGTATTGATATGGTTGGAGCTGTGTTAAATGTCCCTATGATAAGATTTTCAGATGTTGGGGACAAAATTTTATTTATAGAAAATAAATTTAAAAATAGCGATAATTATTTTATTAGCCATATATTGATGATTCCAGAAATGGACTCGCTTAAAGAAATATTAGTAAGATTGGGATTAGTAGTATGAGTAGAGAGGTAGTAGTAAATATTGCAGATATGAAAATAGTGTATAAGCCAAATGTTTTGGTTACTTATGCACTTGGTTCTTGTGTAGGGGTATGTTTGATAGATAAAATAGCTGGAATTGGTGGAATGTTACATGTTATGTTGCCATATAGTAAAGATGCTATTAACATTGAAAATAAATATAAATTTGCTGACACAGGAATAAATGAACTTATTAAGTTTATGGAGCATAGAGGTGCAAATAGGACATATATAAAAGCAAAAATAGCTGGAGGAGCTCAGATGTTTTTAGGAAATAGTAATTCATCAATTGCAAGCATAGGGTATAGGAATGTTGAAGCAGTAAAAAAAACTCTTTTAAGCTTAAACATTCCTATAATAGCAGAGGATACAGGAATGAATTATGGAAGAACAATACGCTTTTATACTGAGACAGGCGATTTAATTGTAGATTCAATAAATAAAGGAAAAAAGAAAATATAGATATATTTTTATTTAGAATATATTTAAGGGGGAGGTATTAAATGAGATTTCCAGATGACCCATATTTAGGTTATGAGTTAGTAGATGAGGGGATTAAGTACCTAAAATTTAAGGTGGATGAACAGAACTTTGGTATTGAACTTGAAAAAGTCATAGAGATTGTTGGGAATCAGGAAATCATATTTATTCCAGAACTCCCGACCTATTCAAAAGGAATAATAAATTTGAGGGGAAAGATTATCCCAATAATAGATATGCATTTGAGACTAAAGAAAAATAATTTAAATACTATAGATTATGTATATATAGTAATAGTTGAACTGGAAAATTTAGTAGTGGGATTTGTAGTTGATAAAGTTGAGGAGATAATAGGTTTAGAAAAAAATCAAATATCACATGCACCAAGGGTTACTCTTGAATATTCAGATTATTTTGTAAGTGGTATTGGAGAGATAGACAATCAAATAATTGCCTTGTTAGATTTGAAGAAGCTTCTGACCAATGAAGAAGAACTTTTAATAGATGAATTGATTTGTAAATACAATTGCACTATCATGTAACACAGATATATAATTTAGTGGCATTGTAATTATATTATAATGGGAACATTTAGAACTATAGTGTTATAATTATTAAGTATAAGAATTTTAAATTATTAAAATTTGAATATATTATGTTTAAGAGAGGTTTGGATATGGAAAATAAGCAACAAGGAACAATTTTAGTCGTTGATGATAGTGTTCTAATGTGCGATTTAATAGATAAAACACTTACAAAAGATAATTTTAAAGTCATAAAAGCATTTAATGCAATAGAAGCCAAAGAGTGTATTAAAGAGTGTACACCAGACATTATTTTGCTTGACATAATTTTACCAGACAACTCTGGATTTGAATTGTGTAGAGAACTGAAATCTAATATTTGTACAGAAGATATACCTATAATTTTTATAACTTCAAAAAATACAGATACAGATGTAGTAAAGGGTTTTGGAGTAGGAGCGATAGATTATATGGTAAAACCTTTTAGTATGACAGAATTAAAAGCTCGTGTTATGGCTCACATTGAAGTCAAAAAATCTCAAGATAAATTAAGAAAAATAAATAATGAGCTGGAATCTTCTCTTGAAAAATTAAATAGATTAGTTGTAAGAGACTATCTTACAGGTCTTTATAATAGACGTCATATAATTAATCAGCTTATGGAACAAAGAAAAATTAATAGATATAGTCATGAAACAGTATCTCTTATTCTTGGAGATATTGACGATTTTAAAGTTATTAATGATACTTATGGTCATGAAGCAGGGGATTTTGTGCTAACAGTAATCTCAAGTATAATCAAAAAGAATTGTAGACAAATTGATACTGTATCAAGATGGGGTGGAGAAGAATTTTTGATAATGCTCACTAATACCTCAATAGAAGGAGCAAAAATACTTTCAGAGAGAATTCGCAAAGAAATAAAGGAATTTGAATTTAACTATAAAGGAAATGAAATAAAATGTACTATTACATTAGGAGTAGTAGAGGTAAACCCCAATATATCATTAGAAGAAAATATATCCTTAGCAGATAAGGCAATGTACGAGGGTAAAAATCTAGGAAAAGATTGCAGTGTAGTAAGTACAATGAATGGACTAAAGAAGATATAGATTGATATCTTGATAAACTTACTTTATAAAGGAGTATAGATATGAAAAGAGAAGTAAAGCTTTCCAAATTGGCAATATTGTTGCTAATTATTATAGTACTAGCTGTTATGGCAGGAATTTTTTCTTCAATTTCATCTTATAAAGCATTTGAGAAAGTGGAAAAAAGTATCAATGACATGAACAATTTGAGAAATCAAAGTCAGTATATAAAAGATACAACAGGAGAAGTTTGTGACATATTAAGAAGGTACGTTTTTACAGGTGAAAAAAAGGATAAAGATGTCTATGAAAAAGAACTATATGGAAAAACAAGAGAATCTGCTTTAAATAAACTTGAAAAAGTTGGTCTTACAAAGACTGAGTCAAATAAAATTTTGGAAGCTAAAGAGATATCTGATTCTTTGGTACCAAAAGAACAAAGTGCTATAAATGCAGTTGAAAGTAATGACAAGAGTTTAGCTCAAAGTATAATTTTTAGTAGCGAATATGTAGAATCTCAAGAAAAAATGGATTCTTTAATAGATGAATTTCAAGAAGATGTAGTTACTCGTTCAAATGCTGAAATTGTGGAAGTCAAAAAAGAATTACAAAGTTTGATACTAAGAACGATATTTATACTCTCACTATTAATAATATTAACAATAATAGAATATGCAGTAATAAAACTAAAGATAGTAATTCCTATTAATAAAGTAGAAAAACACTTTTCAAGAATTGCATCTGGTGATTTAAGAACAAGTATAGATGTTGAAGAAAGTAAATCTGAAATAGGAATGTTAGTAAGTTCTGTTAAAAAGATGCAAGATATGTTGTTAAATTATATAGACCTCATAGACAGTACATTAACTAGTATTGCAAAAGGGGATTTAAGAATAGACATAGAACAAGAATTTATAGGAGATTTTAAATCAATCAAAACATCATTAGAAAGTATAATAAATTCTTTTAATGATGATTTCTATGAAATAAATCTGTCAGCTGAGCAAGTTGCAAGTGCATCAGAACAAGTAGCAGCAGGGGCACAAGCTCTTTCGCAGGGTGCTACTGAACAAGCTAGTTCAGTAGAAGAATTAGCCTCTACAATTAATGAAATATCTGATGGAATTAAGCAATGTGCAGATAGTGCTAGTCTTGCATGTGAAGTATCTGACCAATCAGCTCTACAAGTTGGATTTGGAAGTAGATGTATGGATGATATGATGACCTCAATGGGGGAAATAAGTGAAAAATCAAATGAGATATCAAAGATAATCAAAACTATAGATGAGATAGCTTTTCAAACTAATATTCTTGCATTAAATGCAGCTGTTGAAGCAGCAAGAGCAGGTCAATATGGTAGAGGATTTGCAGTTGTTGCAGATGAAGTTAGGTCTTTGGCTGGAAAAAGTGCTAAAGCAGCTCAAAACACAACAATTCTTATAGAAGAAGCTATTAAAACAGTGGGAAATGGTGTCAAAATTGCAAAAGAAACTGCAAATGCATTAGACTTAGTTGTAAATGGTGTAGAAAAAACTACTAATTATATTAATGGAATTTCTTCATCTGTACATAGTCAAGAGATAGCAATTACACAGATTTTATCTGGAATAGAACAAATTTCAATAGTAGTTCAAATGAACTCTGCAACAGCAGAGGAAAGTGCTGCAGCTTCAGAAGAAATGTCTGCCCAAGCACAAATTTTAAAAGAATTAGTAGAAAAATTTCATCTAAAAGAAAGTGAGATAAGAAAATCATCGTGGATTTAGATTATAGAATATTATATATAATGAAAAATAGAAATTTATTTGTCGACTGTAGGTGATAAATATGAATTATATTGAACCAAGTATGAGACCAATGTTAGATATGTTTATATTTGAGACAAGTCTATTACTCGAGCAATTAGATGAAATTATGATTCAGACAGAAAAAGAAAGAGTATTTAGCGACAGTAATATTAATGAAACTTTTAGAATTATGCATACAATAAAAGGCTCAGCTTCTATGATGGGTCTAGACAATATGTCTGCTTTAGCACACAGTGTAGAAGACCTGTTTTATATTATACGTGAAAGAAAAATAGAGATTATAGATAATGATTTATTGTTTGATTTAGTTTTTCAAGCATTAGATTTTATAAAATCTGATGTTGGGAAATTACAATCAGGAGATTGTATAACTTCTGATTGCTCTAACTTTATAAAAGATATTGAAGATTATGTAAGTACTCTAGAACTATCTAGTTCTACAAAATTAAAAGATAAGTTGAACCTAGAAGACACATACGAAAAAGAAATAACTAATTTAAATTTTTCATATAAAGAAGATTCAGACATAGTCAAAATAGTTTTTGAACAAGATTGTATGATGGAAAATGTAAGAGCTTTTATGCTTACATTTGAATTGCAAGATTACTGTGAATTTCTAGCGTTTTATCCTGAGGATGTAGAAAAGAATACAGATACAGCAGAATATATTAAAAAATATGGATTTTATATACAATTTATCGCGAAAGATGATAAAAAAATAATTTATAAAACAATAAAAGATAATCTATATGTAAAAGAGTATTCAAATATTGATAAAGATGATATAGATACAAGTGAAAAACAGGATAATATGTTGGGAAAAAAGCTAAAAACTAATTTGGAGATAAATTCCAAAGATGAAAATAATTTTGTAAAAGAAAAAAGTGAGTTACAAGAAAGTGTTTTAAATGAGGAAATTGACCTAGAACAAGATGACTTAATTGAAGAAAATGAACATTTGCCAATAAGTAAACAAAATATTATGACTGTAAATTTAGAAAAGCTAGATTTACTTCAAAACATAGTTGGAGAAATTGTAATTATGGAATCAATGGTTGTAAATAGTGTAGATTCTACAGGTGTTGATATAGATAATTTCAATAAAGCAACAAGACAATTACATAAGCTTACAGATGAATTGCAGGATATAGTGATGTCAATGCGTATGGTTAAAATTGTAGGTGTATTTCAAAAAATGCATAGAATTGTACGAGATATGAATAAAAAGTTAGAAAAAAATGTTGAGCTAATAACTATAGGAAATGAAACAGAAGTAGATAAAAATGTAATAGATAATTTAGCAGAACCATTTATGCATCTTATAAGAAATGCTATGGACCATGCAATAGAGCCTGCTGATGAACGTATATCTAAAGGTAAAAAAGAAATAGGAACGATAATTTTATCTGCTGAAAATTTAGGCGGAGAAGCTGTCATAAGTATTTCAGATGATGGCAGAGGTCTTATGAAAGATAAGATTTTGGAAAAAGCTAAAGAACAAGGTCTTCTTAAAAATCAAATTAATGAATATACTGATGATGAAATTAATTCTTTAATTATGACTCCAGGATTTTCTACAAAGGAATCTATAACTGAATTCTCTGGTAGAGGAGTAGGGATGGATATTGTTCGTAAAAGTATTGAAAAAGTTGGAGGTTCAATTGGTGTAAAAAGTAAAAAAGATGAAGGAACAACATTTACTATAAAAATACCATTGACACTTTCTATAGTAGAAGGTATGGAGTTCAAAGTTGGAAACTCGATGTTTACTTTGCCAATATCATCAATAAGAAGTACATTTAAACTTGCAGATTTAAGCCAAGTAATTAAAGATGGTAGTGGAACAGAATTAATTACGATATATGGAGCATGTATTCCTATTATAAGATTACATAAAATATATGATATTCATACAGATATAACTGAATTAGTAAATGGAAATATGATAATCATAGAAAATGAGCATAAAGCAGTATGTATTTTTGTGGATGAAATAATAGGAACTCAACAGGTTGTAGTAAAGCCATTTCCAGTTTATTTTAACAGATTTAATATGAAAAATAATGGTTTTTCAGGATGCACAATACTTGGTGATGGAAGTATAAGTCTGATTATAGATGCAGATAACATTATGGAAATATATTAGGGGATTTAAAGTATGTCTACAGATGAGATTATTAAACAAGTATTAACATTTTATGTTAATGGTGTTATTTATGGAATAGAATTAGAAAATGTAATTGAGACTATAAGGTTTCAACCAATAACATATGTACCACGTCTTCCAAATTATATAAATGGAGTTATTAATTTGAGAGGAAGAATTATACCAGTTATTGATATGCACATTAGATACAATCTTCCTGAAGTTGATTATAATGAGAGAACATGTATAATAATTACAAAAGTTGATGAGTATCAAGTTGGAATTATTGTAGATAAAGTTGTTGATGTCATTCTTATAGATAACTTAAACTTACTAGAGACAACTATTTCTAACAACATAAATATAAATAAAGATATAAAAGAGATTGTAAAAGTTGGAGATAATTCTATATTAATTTTAGATATTCGAAAGTTTCTAATTGGCAGCATGTAATTAGCTTTGACAAATTGGCAGGAGGAAGTTTTTTGTATGATAAAGCTTACTGATGAAGAATTTAAAATTCTTGTAAACTATATAAAAAAAGAGTATGGAATTGATTTAAGCAAAAAAAGAGTATTAATTGAAGGACGACTATATAATACAATGCGAGAGAGAAAGTTTAGCTCTTTTAGTCAATATATGAACCTATTATTTAGAGATAAGACAGGAAATGAAGCTATAAACTTAATAAATAGGTTGAGCACAAATCATACATTTTTTATGAGAGAACATCAGCATTTTGAGTATATGTATAATAATATACTTCCTTTTTGGGAAGAAAATAATAAACTCAGAAACTTAAATATATGGAGTGCAGGTTGCTCTAGTGGAGAAGAAGCATATTCGATAGCTATGATTTTAGATGATTATTTTGGGAGTAAGAAAGATTTGTGGAATATTAAAATTATAGCTACAGATATTTCAATGAATTCACTCGAAAAGGCTAAAAGAGCTATATACACAGAATCAAATGTCGATAATGTTCCAAAAATATGGAAGAATAAATACTTCATAGATAATAAAGATGGTACATTTAAAGTTTGTGATAAAATTAGAAAAAGTGTATTTTTTAAACCATTTAATTTAATTGAAGATTTCTCACATCAACTTTTTGATTTGATTTTTTGTAGAAATGTTATGATTTATTTTGATTTAAAAACAAAAGAAGAACTTATAAATAAATTTTATGATGTAACTAAAAAAGATGGCTTTTTATTTGTAGGTCATGCAGAGATAGTAAATAGAAGAAATACAGAATACAACTATGTAAAACCTGCTGTTTATAAAAAATAGAAGAATATTTTGGGTATATGATTTTGTGGGGGCGGTAATGTGGAAAATATTAATAGCATGGTCATTGCTATAGGCGCATCTATAGGTGGTACAGAAGCAATACTTGAGATTATAAAAGACTTACCAAAATCTACACCAGGGGTTGTTGTAGCTCAACATATGCCAGCTATATTTACTGAGATGTATGCACAACGACTTGATAAGCAGTGTATTATGAATGTAAGAGAGGCTAAAAATAATGATAGAGTAGAGCAAGGAAATGTACTTATTGCACCTGGTGGATATCAAATGAAATTACATTTAGATAAAGATGGGTATTATGTAACTTGTGAAGAAGGGGAAAGAATAAGTGGACATTGTCCATCCGTAGATGTTTTATTTGATTCAGTAGCACAAGTAGCAGGTAAAAACTCAATAGGGATAATACTTACAGGAATGGGTTCAGATGGAGCAACTGGACTTTTGAAAATGAGAGAAAGAGGTTCATTTACAATTGGGCAAGATAAAAATTCTTGCATTGTATACGGAATGCCAATGGTAGCGTTTGATAGGGGTTCTGTTGTAATCCAATTACCACTTGATAAAATTTCAAGTTGTCTGATAAGTCATCTTAATATTTGAAAAGAGAAAGATTAATTTTTATAAATAAAAATTAATCTTTTATTAAAATATATGGATAAAAAACCCTAGAAACTCCAAATATAATAAGAGAGATTTATATTTAGGAGGAAAATGATAATATGAAATTTTTTAAAGTGAATACGAAAGCTAGAGTTTTAAGATATGTGTTTGTTTTATCCTTGACTATAATAGCTGTTTTAGCAATTAAACATGACTATAGATATAATAATTTGGGGAAAGATGCTTTACTTAATCTAAATAAAGATAAAGAAGCTGTAAGCGTTATGAGCAATCAATCATTGCCAAAAGATACTACAGATAGTAAACAAACTTTATCAGTAAGCACAATAGGAAGTAAAACAATAGTGAAAAATGATGAATATATAGAAAGTACTATAAATATGCCTATAATAACAAATTCAAATAAGATTGTTGAAAGGTCTACAAATGATAGAATAAAAAATGATATATTTGAATTTTATAATAAATCGTATAAAGAGGCAAAACAATACCTTAAAGATAATCCTGATGAAGAAAATAAATTTGTTGCAAATGTAGATTTTGAGCTTAAAAAGAATACTGATTCTGCTCTTAGTATAAAGGTAAGGTATTATACTTACAGTGGTGGAGCACATGGATATTATCAAGATATAGCTTATAATGTAGATATGAGAACAGGGAAGTTTTTAGAATTAATGGACTTATTTAAAGATAATACTAAATATAAAGAAGTTATAGATGAGGAAATTAAACAACAAATAACTGATTTAGAAAAGAAAGATAAAGAAAATGTAGGAATATATAATTTTAAGGGAATAAAAGAAAATCAAAATTTTTATTTGCAGGATGATAACTTAGTTATATATTTTGATTTATATGATATAACTCCATATGCAGCTGGAATACCAGAATTTTCAATAAATAAAAAACTAATAAGTTATATGTTAAAATCTGAGTATGTAGATTTGTTTGATTTGAAATAGCATTGTTTAATTTGAAATATATTTATTTAACATGAAATAGAATTTGTATTAAAATGTTATGTTATAATATCTAGCATAGAAACTTATTAAAATTGGGGGTATATAAAATGCTACTTTTAAAAAAAGACGACATAAAAAAAGTATTTACTATGAGAGATGCAATTGAGGCTGATAAAGAAGCTTTTAGAATTTATTGTGAAGGGAAAAGTGTAACTCCTTTGAGAACTAATATACCAGTTCCAAGTCAGGATGCTAGTATGTTATTTATGCCAGGATATGTAGAAGACTTAGGGTGCGCAGGAATAAAAATTGTATCTGTATTCCCTAAAAATGCTCAAAAAGGCAAACCAGTAATTCCAGCAACAGTATTATTATTAGATGGGGAGACTGGAGAAGTATGTGCTGCTTTAGATGGGACTTACATAACTCAAGTTCGTACTGGTGCAGCATCTGGTGCAGCTATAGATGTTTTGGCTAAAAAAGATTCTAAGATAGGGGCTTTAATAGGCTTAGGAGGACAAGGTGAATCACAACTTGAGGCTATGTTAGAAGCTAGAAATTTAGATGAAGTAAGAGTTTTTAGTAGAAATAAAGAAAGTAGAGAAAAATTTGCCGAAGAAATGAACTTAAAGCTAAGCAAATATAACACTAAAATAGTTGCAGCTGAGTCATCTGATGAAGCTATAGATAATGCTGATGTAATAGTTTTAGCAACTACATCCAAAAAACCGGTATTTGATGGAAATTTAGTGAAAAAGGGAGCATTAGTAAGTGCTGTAGGTTCATACTTACCAGATATGCAAGAGATGTGTCCAACTTGTTTAACTAGAGCATCTAAGATATTTTTTGAATCAACAGATGCAGTTTTATCAGAATCAGGAGATATATTAATTCCTCTAGAAGAAGGTAAAATAAGTAAAGCTGATTTTAGTGGTGATTTAGGAAATGTTATAAATGGAACTATTTCTGGAAGAGAAAATGATGATGAAATAATTGTGTTTAAAAGTGTCGGAATAGGTGTACAAGATGTCGTAACAGCAAAAAGAATATACGATAAAGCAAAAGATAGAGGGATTGGAACAGACTGGCAGTGGTAAAATTTTCAAAATAAACTTATAATTAGACAAAATTATGCTATAATGTTAATAAATAAATTTTTTTATTCAATTAACTGAGGGAGGATATTTGTATGAAAATGGTAAAAAAATTAATCTTATCTTCTATTATGGCTTTAGTTTTAGTTCTAACTATAGGCTGTTCTAATGCAGAAGAAAAAGTAAAGTCGAATTTTGAAGCTAATTTAGCAGCACTAGAAATGTATAAATACGATGAAAAAGGTATTTCTGATGCTTTAACAGAAGCTGAATATAAACAAATTCAAACTTATAATAACACAGATAAAGTTTCAATGCTTGCTCAATTAACACCTCTTTATGGAAAAGAGAATGCTGAAAAGATATATGACACAATTGTTAAATTAATACAAGGTGTTGAAAAGACAGTAACAGTAGATTCTTCTAGTAAGGATAAGATAACTTTAAAAGTTGTAAGTAAAGCATTGGATACTAGTAAAGTAATGTCTGAAGCAAACGATTTAGTAAAATCATATGTAACTGATAAAAATAATTACAACAAAGCAGAAAAAGAAGTTCAAGACGATATGGCAAAAATGATTATAGACCTTTACAACAAAAAGCCAACTAAGGATGTCACAACTTCAATTACATATACTAAAAAAGATGGTAAATGGCAACCACCTAGCAATATACAAAAATTATGTGAAGGAATATATACAATTTAATTTATTTTAAAGACACTAAAACTATCTTTTAAACATATAATAAACTGTTTGAGAGATAGTTTATTTTATTATTTATTGAATACTATCTTTTAAATTTATTTGATATACTTGTCAGTTTTGACTATATAAAACTTTCAATACAATTATGCTATATCTTGATAAAACATGGTGAATAATTGTGTGTTATATAGTCGAAAATATGATATATTAATATTATATTATATGATAAAAGTTTATTTATATGTTTTTAGGGAGATTTTTTATATAAAATGAAAGGGGTGTTTTTTATGTTATCAAGGCAAGAATTAAAAAGAGTATCAAAAGCTCAGTTATCTGGAAACTGGGGAACATGTGCAATTAATATGGCAATATATATTGCGTTGATAGTAGCTATATCATTTATAGGATTGCCTTTTGAACCTTTAACTACTATCATAGTAGCGATAATAGGTTTTTTAGTTGCAGCAGGATTTACATGCATGTTTTTAAAGATTACTAAAGATAAAAAAGTCAAGATGGGAGATATCTTCGTAAATGGAAGAATTTATTTAAGAAGTTTTGGACTTTATATATTAGAATCAATTGCTGTTTACATTTATTCTTTTATAATCACAATTATAGGAGCATTTTTGTCAATTGGAGTTTTATTTACTAGTGGAGCAATTGAATATCTATCAAGTAATAATATTGGAGTAGGAACTGTGATTTCTACTGCCATAACTCTATTTATTATAATAATTGTATTGATGTTACCAGTTTATATATTGCTATTATATATTTCTCAAGCTGCTTTTTTAATATGTGAAGACAAAGATAATTTAGGCGTATTTAAAGCAATGGGTGCTAGCTTAGATATGATGAAAGGAAATGTACTCAAACTATTTGTATTAAATCTTAGCTTTATAGGATGGTATATATTGACTATATTCACTTTAGGAATAGGTTTGTTATGGTTAGTTCCATATATAGGAGTTACTAATTGTAATTTCTATAGAGAATTATTAAAAGATAATCCAGATGTAGAAGATATATTACTAGATAAGGAAAAATCTTATTCTATGTATTAAGATAGTTTTATAGTTAAATAAAATAAAGCTTTATTTAGATATTAAAGTATAAAAATGACAAGACTGTCTTTTACAAGAATTATTTCTTCAAAGGACAGTTTTTGTTATTAAAAAATAAATGGTTGACATCACATAGACTACTGTGATAGTTTTAAATTATAATATTGACTATTGTGATAACCATATTTGAGGAGCGATTTTATATGGAAATAAAATTATTTGATTCAGAACTTAAGGTGATGGAAGTTCTATGGGAGATAGGAGAAAGTAAGGCAGGGGAATTAGTAAAAGTTTTAAAGGAAGAGACAGGATGGAATAGAAACACTACGTATACAGTTATAAAAAAATTAGTATCAAAAGGTGCAATAGAAAGAATTGAACCAAACTTTGTTTGTAAACCTTTAATAAGCAAAGAAGAAGTTCAGAAACATGAAACAGAAAGCTTAATTAATAAAATGTTTGGAGGGTCTTCAGAAAGATTTCTTTCAGCTTTTATTAATAAAGAAAATCTCTCAAGTGATGAGATTACAAAACTTAAACAGATTGTTGAAAAATTAAAGTGAGGTAAGATTAATGTTCACTAAATTATTAGAAATGAGTGTTACTTCTGGGGTTTTAATTTTAATTGTTATTTTTATAAGAGCATGTTTGTTTAAAAAATTGCCTAAAAAAGTATTTGTATTATTATGGCTGGTTGTTCTGTTTAAACTTTTAATACCAGTAAGTTTAAATTCTACTTTTAGTATTTATAGCATTATTGAGTCAAATTTTGATGCTCAATTGGGAAATACATCTGCTGTGGATTATTCAATTAAAAAAACTAATAATTCTATAAGTAAGAACAATTTTGGAGATTCTAAAGCTTTATTTAATCTTGAGAATTTTACAGTATTGGAAATCTCAAGTATTTTAACGTTTGGAATTTCTATTATTTTTATTATGTTTTTATGCTTTAAGTATATCAGAATGATTAATCTTTTTAAAACTTCGATACATATAAAAAATCATGAATTCATTAAAAAGTGGGCATATGATAATAAGTGTTTTAGAAAATTTTTTGTTTGTATTTCTGAATTTACTAAAACACCTCTTACAACTGGTATTTTAAAACCGAATATTATTTTGCCAAAACAAATGGACTACAGCAATAACCAAACTCTAAACTTTGTCTTAACTCATGAACTGGTTCATATCAATAGGTTTGACAATATATTGAAGTTATTTATGCTTGTAGGACTTGCTGTCCATTGGTTTAATCCTTTGGTTTGGGTGATGCTTTTTTTATTGAATAAAGATATAGAATTTAGTTGTGATGAAAAGGTAATGAGTATAGTTGGTGAAGAATATAGAGCTGATTATGCAACTGCGCTTATAAGTTTGGCAGAGGAACATAATACATTTCCAATGACACTTTGTAATGGATTTGGAAAGACAAAGATAGAAGAAAGAATAGTCAATGTTATGAAGTTTAAAAAATCAACCTATATTACTTTTTTAGTTTCAGCTGTGTTAATTTGTGGAACTAGTGTTGTCTTTGCAACTGGAAATAAAGAAATTGATGAAGTTGAATCTTTTAATCTAATGGAACATGAGCAAGGCAATACAAGTGACTTTTCAATAGGAGGTCAGCCATTGAAGATAGAATCCAAAACAAATAATACAAATATTTCTGTGGGATTATCAGACGAAAGTAATGGAAGTATTGCCTTAAGTACATCAGAAACATATGTAAACCAGAAAATTAGTTCAAAGGCTGATGGCGAAGAAGTATATTCTAATATGTTAAAGTATTCAGGTGTACCAGTTGATAATGTTTCTAAGAACATATCCGTAACAAAAAGTATGAATGGTTTAACAAATAATAAAGTGCAATACAAAGTTTCTAAAAGTAACTAGATATATTACAAATAAAGATGGGTTGAGAATTAGGGATACTATCTTAAAATAATTAAATTTATTTTGAGATAGTATTTTTTATTAAAAAATTTTATAGAAATGCTTGACATAGATATGACTACTATGATAGTCTAAAGATGTAGTTAATAACTATTGCAATAGTCACTATGAACTACACTACCAAAATAAATCTCTAAGAAAGGAAGATGAATTATGAAAATAAAAAAATCCCTTATAAGTGCAATGATGGTATCTGCTATGGTACTAGGAGGAACAGGAGCAGTATTTGCAAGTGGAAATGACGATGTATCTAATATTGAGTTATCTAAATTTAAATCTCTAGTAGAATCAGGGGTAACTAAGCCTGCTGACTTAGAAAAATATGGAGTTGAGTATTATACTTATGAAGAGTATGCTAAGCATATTGAAGAGTTAAAAGCATATGCTAAAGACCCATCAGAAGTTAAAGATGTAAGTGCAGAAGACCTTGAAAATACAATTAAGATTATGGAGCAAGATTTAGAAAAGATAAAAACTGAAGGATTAAAGATTATGAAACCTATCGTAATAGATAATGAAGATGGAACTCAATTGGCAGTTTCTTTATCTAGAGCTGAATAATTAATATTAAGTTTTTAGTGACAAGTGGTAAAAGTATTTAAAAAACTAAATAAGCGTAATTGAACATAGTAAATAAGCATAAAAAAAGTAACAAAGAAACGATAACAAAAGACCTAGAGTCTACGTGAAGATAGAGAAGTAAAAAATAAACAAATTAAATAGTATAAAAGTAAATCCGGTCAAAGTAAAAGTATTAAACCCAGTTTGTAATGTTAACATTTTTTATGTATATTAAGAAATGTTAACATTACTTTTTTTATTCAAAATAGGGATTTTTACCAAAAAACTTTATAGAAGCACTTGACATAAATATGACTATCATGATAGTCTAAAAGTGTAATTGATAACTATCTCAATAGTCATAGTGAGCTACGCTACCCAAATAAATATCTAAGAAAGGAAGATGAATTGTGAAAATAAAAAAATCCCTTATAAGTACAATGATGGCCTCTGCTATAGTATTAGGAGGAACAGGAGCAGTATTTGCAGATGGAAGTAGTGATGTATCTAATATTACATTAGAGAAGTTTGATTCTCTAATAAAATCAGGAATAACTGAGCCTGCTGACTTAGAAAAATATGGAGTTGAGTATTACACTTATGAAGAGTATGCTAAGCGTATTGAAGAGTTAAAGGCATATGCTAAAGACACTACACAAGTTAAAGATTTAAGTTCACAAGACCTTGAAAATACAATTAAGAGTATGGAAAAAGATTTAGATAAAATAAAAAATGAAGGATTAAAGATTATGAAACCTATTAGAATAGATAATGGAAATGGATTGATAAGTTTCTATGGTCGTTAAATAATTAAATGATACAAAAGTAAATCTAGCCAAAATAAGAGTACTAATTCAGCTTGTAATGTTAACATTTTTTAATGTATGTTAAGAAATGTTAACATTACTTTTTTTTTATTTAAAATAATATTAAAAATATTATGAAAATTCTAACGAAAATTAATTCTTAATTATTAGAGCCATTAAAATCTAAAGAAAATTGGCAATTTGGTATTTTAAAAATGGGTTTTAAAAAAATTAAGGCTATTGGCATGGCAATTGCTTAGTAAATAAAATAAGAACAATATTATAAATTTATGGATTCATATTATTATTTACTATCAATATTTAAATTGTATTGATAATAAATATATAGTTGATAGCTTCTAAAATGTATCACTAACAAATACACTAAGTTATCAAAGAGGTATTATTTCTAAGGAGGGGGAAGGAATGAAACAATTGCTTACAGGAAATGAGGCAGTAGCACGTGGTGCTTATGAAGCAGGCATATCTTATGCAGCTGCTTATCCAGGAACACCAAGTACTGAAATATTGGAAAATATAGCACTATATAAAGATGACATAATTGCAGAGTGGGCACCAAATGAGAAAGTGGCAGTAGAGTCAGCAATAGGAGCATCCATTGCAGGAGGTAGAGCCCTTGCAGCTATGAAGCATGTTGGAGTAAATGTTGCTGCAGACCCCATATTTACATATGCATATATGGGAGTAAATGGTGCGATGATTATTGTATCTGGAGATGACCCTGGGATGCACTCATCACAAAATGAACAAGATAATAGACATTATGCTAAATTTGCAAAGATAGCTATGATAGAACCAAGCAACAGCCAAGAATGTAAGGATATGCTAAAGGCTGCTGTTGAGATAAGTGAAAAATATGATACAACAGTTTTATTTAGAATGGTGACGAGAATATGTCATAGTAAAGGACTTGTTGAGTTAGGAGAAAAAGAAGAAACAATTGTAAAAAAATATGAAAGAAATCTTTCTAAGTTTGATGCTATTCCAGCAACTTCAAGAGCATTGAGAATTAAACTTGAAGATAGATTAAAAAAGCTTGAAGAGTTTTCTAATGAAACTGATTTAAATTTTATAGAATGGAATGATAAGAAAATAGGTGTGATAACTTCAGGAGCTTCTTATGAGTATGCTAAAGATGTGTTTGGAGATACTGTATCATATTTAAAGTTAGGATTTACATATCCTCTTCCAACAAAGAAGATAAGAGATTTTGCAGAACAAGTAGAAACTGTTTATGTAATTGAAGAATTAGAACCTTATATAGAAGAACATCTTAAAGAAAATAACATACCATGTATTGGAAAAGAAAAGATACCTAATATAGGTGAGTTAAATCCAGATATTATAGCACAATCAATTTTAGGAGAAGAAAGAAAGCTAATAGAGTATAGCCACGAAAAAATAGTTGGCAGACCTCCAACATTATGTGCAGGATGTCCACATAGGGGATTCTTCTATGAACTAGGGAAGGTTAAAAATGTACTTATAAGTGGAGACATAGGATGTTATGGTCTAGGAGGAGCAGAGCCTTTAAATGCTAAAGATACTTGTATATGTATGGGAGGAGGGCCAGGTGTAGCTCATGGTGCACAAAAGATATTTACTAAAAATAATATTAGCATGAGAACTATATCTACAATAGGAGATTCAACATTCTTCCATACAGGAATAAATGGTCTCATAGATATAATCTACAACAAAAGTAATACTGTAACATGTATTCTTGATAATAGAATTACTGGAATGACTGGTCATCAAGAAAATCCTGGAACTGGATTTTCATTGCAAGGTGATGTTACTGAAATGATGGACATTGAGACTATAGTAAAAGCTTTGGGTTGCAAAAACGTAAAAGTAGTAGACCCTAACATGTTGGATGAAGTTAAAGAAGCATTAAATTGGGCTTTATCAATTGATGAACCTTCAGTAATAATCACTAGATGGCCATGTGCATTAAAAAAATTTACAGAAGATGATAAAAAAAGATTTGACCTTACACCATCAATTTGTAGCGTAGATGATGAGAAATGTATTGGATGTAAGAAATGTCTTACAACAGGATGCCCTGCTTTGAGATTTGATAAATCTAAAAAGAAATCAAGTATAAATCAAGCTCAATGTGTAGGTTGTACAGTATGTGCACAAGTATGTCCAGTAAATGCTATAAAAAAGGTTGGTGAAAAATAATGAAAAAGGTTAAAAATGTATTACTATCAGGAGTAGGAGGTCAAGGTACTGTTTTAGCAAGTAAAATACTTTCTGCAGGGCTTATAGATGCTGGATATGATGTTAAGATGTCAGAAGTTCATGGTATGGCTCAAAGGGGTGGAAGTGTAACAACACAGGTTAGATATGGAGAAAAAGTACACTCTCCTATACTTGGAAAAGGAGATGTTGACGTATTAGTTTCATTTGAGACTATGGAAGCTTTAAGATATCTTGATTTTCTTAAACCTGATGGCAAATTAGTAGTAAATGATTATGAAATGCCTTCCGCACCAATTTTAACAGGTAGAGTGGATTATCCTGAAAATATAATAGACGATATTAAAGAAAAAGTGGATGTAACAGTGATAAAGGCAGTTGATATTGCCAGAGGTCTTGGAAATGAGAAGGTTATGAATGTAGTACTCTTGGGAGCATTGATTAAGGCTTTAAAGTTAGAAAATGACATAGATTGGGAAAAGATAGTATCACAACAGGTTAAGCCTAAGTTTATAGAAATTAATATAAAAGCTTTAAAAGAAGGAATGAATATTTAGAAAATAAAAATTACAGATAAAAAACTACATAAAGAGTCATAAAAAATAATTATATAATGTAAAAGGGTTAGGAACATTTAATTGTAGATATAATACACAAAGGGTTAGGAATATTTAATTATAAATACAATATATAAAAGGTTAGGGAAATAATTACAAAATAAAACTATATGTAATAGTTATTTAATGTAATAGTTATTTACAGAGATAGTTATTTAAAAATGAAATTTTATTAATTTAAATATGGAAAATGAATACCTAAATAAGCAATATTGAATAAACATATTTATATAGAGATAGCAAAGAAATAAATACTTGAAAGGAAGGAGAACTATTTAGATTATTAAATAGTATTTATAATATGAAAAAAGGCGATTTTATATGGGGTGGAGTTCTTATTTGTCTTATTGCTATTTTAGTGATACCAAGTAGTAGAGCAGTATTTATGGCAGCAACAGGTGCACATCCATATATTGGAGGTTTTTTCAAGTTTGCTGTGCTAGCAACAATGGGAGACTTACTTGGTGCTAGAATTTTGCATAAAGACTGGAAAATACCAGTAGGAATTTTTTACAGAGCTGTAGTTTGGGGAATTATAGGTTTAGTTACAACATATGCTATGTCAATTTATTCATCAGGTGTAGGGCAAGCACAAGTAGATGGTATGCTTCCATTTGAAGGAATAGCTTTTGCAAATGCTCTATTTAAGAGTGCAACTATGAATATATTAATGTCACCAACTGTATTTTTATTCCATAAGGTTATGGATTGTTTTATAGATAAAAAATACGAAGTTGGAAAGGGTGTTAAGGTAGCTCTTAAAGATGTAGTAAATGTTGTAGACTGGAATGCCTATCTTGGTTTTAGTGTTTTAAAAACTATACCATTTTTCTGGATACCATGTCATACAATTGTATTCTTATTCCCTGCTGAATATAGAGTAATTGCTTCTGCTTTTGCATCTATAGCTCTAGGATTAATTTTAGCATTAGCCAACAAATCTAAAGCTACAAACTAAGATTATTAGTAAAGTTAGAGTTATTAAATTAAGAATATTAATTACTGTTTTTAAGAAGCTTAAAATCCCCCATTTAAGAGTTTTAAGGTTCTAAAATAATAAGTTATAACTACAAAAAATGGCTGCTAAGACTATTATGATTATAGGTTAAAAAACTTATAATCATAATAGTTTATAACAGCCATTTTTTATGTTAAGCTAACAAGTTAGTTAAAATCTAAATTAGAGGATTTAAAGAAGCTATTCTAGTTGTAGCTACATAAAGCCTAGATATTTCATACCATGTTTTAAAATCTACTACTCCACTCTGAGGTAAACCAAAAATCCCTTGAAATATTTTTACAGCATTTTCTGTATCTGTGCCATATATTCCATCTTCTCTCACTTTTGGTATAGCTGGATAAGAATTAGATATAGCATTTAACTGATTTTGTATAGTTCTAACGTATTGTCCAGAAGAACCAACTTGTAGCGTAGTTCCAGGAAATGATACTGGTACACCACTAACTATAGGAGCTTTTTCAAATACTATTTCATCTCCATAGAAATATCTTAGTATTGCCTCATAATCGTATCCTTGGTCACCTAGGTCTTTACTACCCCATTGAGTCATTTGATCAGGACATTGAGATTTTTGACCATCACAATATTGAGCTAATAATGGCTGTCTTGCGGTAGGAGGTCTTTTTATAAATGTATTAAATATAGCATCTACAACTACATTAATTGGTTCAAATAGGTTTCTATTATTTATAAATTTATGGTCATATGCTGTTGATGAGGTGATTGTAAAATTATATCCTTTGTTTCTGTACCATTCAGTAAAGACTCTATTTAAAGTAAATGATATTATAGCTATTACATTTGCGTAGATTGTCTGCTCAGGCCAAGTTGAATATATTTCAGATGAGGCTATGTTTTTAATGTACTCTTTAAATGGAATCCAATAATTTGCAGCTGATGTATTTTCTGGCAAACCATCATGAACTACTATAAATTCAGGCACTACAGGGTTATCTAATACAACGAAACCAGTAGGTGGTGGTAATGGTTTTAGGTTACTTTCTGGAATCTTAGGAGGATAAGTACCATATAAAGTATGTTCTCCTATATCAAAAATCAATTCACTTTGTCTTGAAAAGGAACGTTTACTTCTTGTTCTAGGAAACATAGGAACTCCTTGTCTCGCCTCAATTGTAGCTAATAACTGTGTTCCTTCTATGACAACTGTTTCATATCCATCTGCTATAGCTTCTACTATATACTGACTGTAAGGCCTAACCTCAGATGGTTGTAGAGAGTAATCTACATCTGGTGCTGGTAATACTAATCCAGTCACTTGACCAGATTCATTACTTATTAGGTTCTGGTATAAAGTTGATGAGCTTTGGCTACCATTAGACATTGAATATATGTTTACTGTTGCATTTTGAATGGGTCTATTGTTAGTAGCATCAATTATACTTACTGTTAAGAAACCATCTTGCATCAAATCACCCTTTCTTTAAATGAATTTAATTCCCTTATATTTCAAGATATGAATATAGGTTGAGATTTGTTAAATAATATAGATATAAATTTAAATTTTTTTGAGCGTTTTTAACTTATTTAATGATAAAAAGTTTGATATATAAATTTGAGTGTAGAAAAATTTAAAATAAAAGCTTAGAGAAAATAGAAATATAGAAAAAAATAAATTAAAAGTAAGTGTATATTTAAAACACAAATAAACTAAAAATAAGAAGTAATTATAAAACATAAATGAATTAAAAACTTTGAAAGGAAAATTACCTATGAAGCTGGATTTATTTTTATTGGCAGTAGTACCTATATTAATAGGCATGTTTTGGATAAGATCTAAAGATAAATATTGTAGAGAACCATTAATTCATTTAATTAAGTTTTTTATGATAGGTGCTTTTTTAAGTGTTATAATTATTCTTTTAGAAAATCTATTAATGAAATTTAATGTATTTGAAGGATATTCAGAATTATTATATGTATCATTTATAGTTGCAGGTCTTGTGGAAGAGGGTGTAAAGGCTTTAATACTAATTCCGTCATTGATTAAAGAAAAGCATTTTACTGAAAAACTAGATGGTATTATTTATTCTGTATTTTTATCTTTAGGATTTGCAACAATTGAAAATATAGTTTATATTTTCTCTGAAAGTGGAAATTTAGCACTACAGGTGGGTATTAATAGAGCAGTTATCTCCATTCCAGCTCATGTAATGTTTGCTATTACTATGGGATATTATATTTCTAAGTATAAGTTTGAGGGGAATGAAATTAAGAAACGTGAATACTTATTTATGGCTGTATTAATTCCGATTTTATTACATGGAGTTTTTGATTTTATATTGATGATAGAATATAGATGGGCTATTATATTATTTATAGTTTATGTAATAATTTTGTGGAAGATAAATCTAGATAAACTTGAAAAATATATGAATAACTCTAAAAAAGTGTTTTTTGGAAACTTAAAGAAAAAGAAAAGAAAATAAATGACAAACAAGTAAAGCAGATAAAAAGGGGGATTATAAATTTGGCAAATTTACCAAAAGAATTTTTAGAAGATATTAGAGAAATACTACAAGATGAATATGATGATTTTATAAAAAGTTATGATGAAGAAAAGACTACTGGTCTTAGAATAAATACATTAAAAATTGACAAAGAAAAATTGTTGAATTTAGATTTATTTGATTTATATCAGATACCATGGGCAGATGAAGGTTTTTATTATGATGATAAAATTAATAGACCTGGTAGAAATCCATTACATGAGTCTGGAGCATATTATTTACAAGAGCCTTCTGCAATGAGTGTAATACCAAAAGCAGATATTAAAGAAGGAGATAAGGTACTTGATATGTGTGCTGCACCTGGTGGTAAATCTACATATATATTATCTAAATTAAACGACACAGGTTTATTGGTTTCTAATGAAATTAATGCGAGTAGAATTAAAGCTCTAGGAGAAAACTTAGAACGATTTGGAGCAAGAAATTGTATTATAACAAATACTGATTCTAATAGCTTAAGAAAGACATTTAATGGGTATTTTGATAAGGTGATTATAGATGCACCTTGTTCTGGTCAAGGAATGTTTAGAAAAGATGAAGTGGCCATCTTAGATTGGAGTCATGCAAAAGTACTTGAATGCCAATCTATTCAAAAAGAGATTATAAGAGATGGATATAAAATGTTAAAGAAAGATGGTATTTTAATTTACTCAACCTGTACTTTTTCAAAAGAGGAGAATGAACATGTTATAGATGAGTTTATCAGTGAACATCCACATGCAGAACTTGTTGAGGTGGAAAGGCTATGGCCTCATAAAATAAAGGGAGAAGGTCACTTTGTAGCCAAGATAAAAAAATTAGAAGAAGAAGAGAGTAATGTAAAAGAATTAAAAATAAAAAATTTAGATAAAGAAATAAAGGATTATAGGGAGTTTGAAAAGAAATTTTTAAAGGTTGATTATTATAGCAATAAAAAAAATAAATTTTATTTAAGAGGGGAAAATTTGTACCTACTTCCTGAAATATATCCAGATACAAAAAAACTAAAAGTATTGAGATACGGTTTGCATTTAGGGGTTTTAAAGAAGAATAGATTTGAGCCTTCTCATGCATTATCTCATTACTTAAAAGTTGAAGATGTAAAAAATGTTGAAAACTTTAGTGTACAAAGCGAATCAATTCTTAAATATTTAAAAGGGGATGTTATAAATTCTAATGAAAGTAGAGGATGGGTTTTGGTTTCGGTTGAAGATATACCGTTAGGTTGGGGAAAAGAATCTGTTGGTATAATTAAGAATCATTATCCTAAAGGTCTTAGAAAAGTATTTTAAACTATTAGAAAAAAGAAGTATAATATTTATATTGTAAGTTTATGGTAGATTAGTTTTGCTGTAGATTGACTTAATATTGAACACAGAGGAGACGATTTTAGTGGGTGAAGCAGTTAAAAAAGAAGTTGTAGAGTGGATAAAAGTGATTGTCATAGCTCTTGTTTTGGCATTTGCAATAACGCGTTTTATAGTGCCAACAATAGTTAAGGGCGAATCAATGTATCCTACGCTTGTAGAACGTGATTATTTGATAGTCAATAGAATTGCGTACAAAGTAGGAGAGCCAAAATACAAAGATATAATAGTATTCAAAACCGACTTAACAGAAGAAAATGGAAAGAAAAAAGATTTAGTAAAAAGAGTTATCGGGGTTCCTGGTGACCATGTAAAGATAAAAGACTCCAAGGTATATGTAAATGATAAATTGTTAGATGAGGTTTCCTATATACATAATAATCGTACTGATGGAGATATTGATATCGTAGTTCCAGAAGGAAAATTATTTGCAATGGGAGACAATAGAGAAAGAAGTTTAGATAGTAGATACGATGAGGTTGGATTGGTCGACGAGCACACCGTTTTAGGAAAAGTTCTAGTCAGATTGTATCCATTTTCTAAGATAGGGACTATTGACTAAACATTATAAATATAAAATTTGGAGCAATCGCTGATTAACTGAAATCACCAGACCATACACAATAGTTGTCTATATCATGATTTGTATAAAAGTAAGTATTAAAAAACTTATTTAAAAAGATTATATACAAATAGACAACACCTTATTTAGTAGACTTATCTAAAAGATAGTGTTTAAAAGTAGCATTATCAATAAAGATAATATAACTATAAAGGAGAATTTGTGAATGAATGAAACTATTAAAGAAGAGATTGTAGAGTGGATAAAAATAATTATTACTGCACTTTTTTTGGCATTTATTATAACTCGCTTTATAAAACCAACATTAGTAAATGGAGAATCAATGTACCCAACACTTAAACCGCATGATTACTTAGTGGCAAATAGAATGACATATAAATTATCAGAACCAAAATGTGGAGACATAATGATATTTAAGACTGACTTGTTGCAAGATAATGGAAGAAAAAAAGAGTTAGTAAAAAGGGTTATAGGTGTACCAGGGGACCATTTAAAAATTAAAGATTCTAAGGTTTATATAAATGGTAAGTTATTGAATGAAGTTTCATATATACATGATAATTACACTGAAGGCGAAATTGATATGGTGATTCCTCAAGGTAAAGTATTTGCTATGGGAGATAATAGAGAAGTAAGTTTAGATAGTAGGTATAAAGAAGTAGGATTAGTGGATGAACAAAATATTAAAGGAAAAGTTATTGTAAGAGTGTTTCCTTTTACACAAATAGGTATTTTTGAGTAGGTGATTTGTATGGCAGTTGGTGTAGCATCTTTGTTGTTTAATATTGAGGATGCTTTAAAGATTTGTGAAAGTACAAAGGAAATAACTCATTTGGAAATTGGTATTGATAATATATCTGAATGTAGTGAGTTATGCAAATATAAGCAGAGAATTTCTAAACTAGGGTTGTCTATAGGAATACACTTACCTATGGAATTAAACACTTGTGAAAATATAGAATATATACGAGTGTCGTGGATAAGTTTTATTGAGAAGATAGAATTAGAGCTAAAAGGATTTGATATAAGGTACTTTAATCTTCATTTGGGTTATGTTATGACAAATAGACTTAAAAAGAATAGGGACAAGTATTTAGATAATAGTGTAGATTTTTTAAATAAAATAAATACAGATTCACATATTTGTATAGAGAATACTTATTCAAAAGGTGGGGATTTTTCAAATATTGGAAATATATCCTATGATTTTGAATATATATTTAAGAGGATTAAAAATTCTAAGATTTGTTTTTGTTACGATACTGGACACTGTTTAATTGATGAGGATGATTATTTAAATAACTTGAAAGATAAGATAAAATTGATACACTTAAGTGATAATGATGGTATCAATGATATACATGTTGGTATAGGAAGAGGTATTTTATCTGAAGAGAGTGTTAAAGAGGTTTTAAAATTAAATGCAGAATATTTAGTATTAGAAATAAATTACGAAGACATTGAAGATACTATAAGTAAATTGAATCATATTGTAGGAGAGGGTTAAATACCTCTCTTTATCTTGTTGATATGCCTCGTTGATTAAAATGTATATTCATCAAAAGGAAGGAGATGTTGAAGTGAAGAAAATAAATTTAAAAATAGACGGAAGAAATAAGGAGTATTCATTAGACGAAAATTCTTTGGGAATTAGACTAGGAGATATAGCAAAAGAGTTTTGCGATGAACATAAAGGATATATAACACTTGCAGTTGTAGATAATAAATTGAAAGAGCTAAATTGTAGAGTGAAGAAGGATTGTGAGATAGAGTTTTTAGATACTACAAATGAAGATGGAGAAAGAGTTTACTTTAGAGTCATGTCATTTGTGTTTGTGATGGCTTGCAGAGAGATATTTTGGGACAGTAGAGTTACAATAGAACATTCATTATCTGGTGGACTATATTGTGAGGTTCATATAGAGAGAAAACTTAAAGAAGTTGATGTTGAAAATATAAAAAATAAAATGAAAGAGATAATAAATAATGACTATATTATAGAAAAAATAGAAGTTACGAGGGATGAAGCTATTTCTATATTTGAAAATAATGAGATGTATGAAAAAGCAGAACTTTTGAAATACAAGGAATATGATAGTGCTAAAGTATATAAATGTAGAAACTATATAGACCATTTTTATGGATATATGTTGCCATCGACTGGTTATATAAAATCGTTTGATATCATGCTTTACAATGGAGGCATTATAATTTTAGGACCTAGTGAAGAAGATAAGACTCTCCCTATGAAATTTATACCTCAACCTAAGCTATCAAATGTATATTATGAAGCAGAAGAATGGTCAAGACTCATGGGAATTGACAAGGTAGTATCACTTAACAGAATAATAGAAAATAATGAATATGGAGATATAATAAGAACATTTGAAGCATTACATGAAAAGAAACTATCTCAAATAGCAGATATGATAAAAGATAATAATAAGAGAGTTGTTTTAATAGCAGCTCCATCTTCATCTGGAAAAACAAGCTTTGCTCATAGATTATCAATACATCTTAGAGTAAATAACTTAAATCCGATTTCAATATCTTTAGATGATTATTTTATAGATAGAAAACATACTCCTTTAGATGAATATGGAAACTATGATTTTGAGTCAATTTATGCTATAGATTTAGAGAGATTCAACTTAGATTTAAATAAACTTTTAGCAGGTGAAGAAATTGAGGATATAAGGTTTAACTTTAAAGCTGGAGCAAGAGAATATACTGGCAAAAAGATAAAGATAGACTCAAATCAACCAATTATATTAGAAGGTATACATGGGCTAAATCCTATTTTAACAGCATCTATACCAGATGAAGATAAATTTAAGATATACATAAGTGCCCTTACTCAGATAAATTTAGATGACCATAATAGAATTCCTACTGCTGATTTGAGAATGATAAGAAGAATTGTTAGAGATTATAATTTTAGAGGATATAGTGCAGATAATACTATATTACAATGGGCATCAGTTAGAAGAGGAGAAAAGAAAAACATATTCCCTTATCAAGATGAAGCAGATGCTATATTTAATTCCGCTTGTGTGTATGAATTAGCGGTTTTAAAGCGATTTGCTAAGCCTCTATTGGAGGAAATAGATGAAGATAACCCTGCTTATATTGAAGCTACTAGATTATTAAAGTTTTTACAGTACTTTGTTGAACTAGATGATATTTCTGATATACCAGGAACTTCAATCCTTAGGGAATTTATTGGAGGAAGTAAAATAGTCGATTAGCGTGTATTATTGATTATTTTATTGTACTCATATTAAACTAAAAATTTTATAAAGATACTTAATAATCTATGGTTTATATTTTAAATAATATTGATGGAGTATTAAAGTGAAAATTCTATTTAGTTATCAAAAATTCTTTGTTTTGTGAGAATTAGTATAGATAATAAATATTATTTAACTTTAATACTCCTTTTATAATATTATGATATTTTTTATAATATGTTTGAAAAATAAAGTTAATTTTACAAAAAATAGTTTTAAAGTATAATTTTTTTTAACACTGTTTTATTATAGTATAAACTTGTGCTAAAATAGAGTATATAACATAAGATGATGAGGTGCATATGAATACGTTAGATGAGACATTATTAAAAGAAATTATAAGTTCTAATAAAAAATATACAAATTATGGACAAGTTGCTAGTTACATACCAGAATTAAAAAATGCTCGTAGAAATGATTTAGGAATTTGTATTATAGATAGTGAAAATAACATTTATAGTGCTGGAAATTGTAGCACGAAATTTACTATACAAAGCATTTCAAAACCAATTGTGCTTGCAATGGCACTTATGGACAATGACTGGGAAGACGTTTTTTCAAACGTTGGAATGGAGCCAAGTGGAGACCCATTTAATTCTATAATGAAACTTGAGATTAATGATACTAAAAAGCCTTGTAACCCAATGATAAATGCAGGAGCAATAGTTACCACTTCTCTTATAAATGGGAGCTGTTTGGAAGAAAAAGAAGAAAGAATGCTTAGTTTTTTTAGAAAGTTGGCAAAAAATGATAACATAGGAATAAATTATGATGTCTATAAGTCTGAAAAAATGACTGGAGATAGAAATAGAGCTATGGCTTATCTGTTAAAAAGTGATGGATTTATCAGAGGTAATGTAGAAGATGTTTTAGACCTTTATTTTAAACAATGCTCAATTGAGGTAGATTCTATAGATTTAGCGAGGATTGGTATAAATCTTGCTAATTATGGAGTAGACATAGAAAATGGAGAGCATTTAATGAGTGAAATGGTATCTAGAATTGTCAAAACATTTATGATGACTTGTGGAATGTATGATGCTTCTGGGGAATTTGCTATTAAAGTTGGAATTCCTGCAAAATCTGGAGTTGGGGGTGGTATAATGGCTTCTGTGCCAGGACGTATGGGTATTGGTGTTTATGGACCTGCACTTGACAAAAAAGGTAACAGCGTCGCAGGAGTTAAAGTTTTAGAGGAGTTGTCAAATAAACTCAGATTAAATATTTTTTAAAATTTTAAGAAAGGATTTTTTTGACAACAACATATAATTTAATATATAATTAAATTGTAAAGAAGTATGAATTAAATAAATTTTTTAGGAGGGGTCAATGAAAGAGGTATTGGTATTACGAGATTTGGAGTGCATAAAGGCTATTGCACATCCACGTAGAATAGATATTCTAAAAGCATTTGACAAATCGCCATTGTCAGCAAAACAATTATCTCAATTATTGGAAGAACCTCATGCAAAAATAAACTACCACATAAAAATGTTATACAAAGTTGGTATTTTAGAATTAGTTGAGGAAAAAATAAAGTCGGGGATTGTGGAAAAATATTATTATCCAAGTGCAAAAAATGTGGTTATAGGGAATAGGATACTTAATTTTTCTTTAGACAATGGGGAAGAAGAAGAAGAATTGTACATATCAAGATTTGAAAATATGAGTGAAGTTTTTTATAAAGCAGCAGAGGAAGATGTTTTAGAAAATGAAAATATAGTTGATTATCATGATATTTCTCTTACTCATGATGAATTAGTTGAACTTAATGACACTATGAAATCAAAGATAGATGAAATTTTAAATAAAAGACAAGACAACGTTGAAGGTTCTAAGTATGATATAGCTATGGTTGTAGTTCCTACAGTTGAAGAAGAATGTCCTAATTAGAATCATTAATTATGTATTAGTTATAAAACATAAGATTGGAGATTGAACATCAGAATTTACTTAATAATCAAAAAATATTTTTGAGCATGAGTAAAATAATGATTTTTAGTCTCTATTTTTTTGTTATTGGAATAACTAAATATACTCTTTGAAATTTATCAAAATGGGTATAATTAAACTATAAATATTAAAATTAAGAATTAATATATACGAAATTAATTATAGTTATACTAAAATTAAGACTTACGTATTAAAAATTTATAAAGTAAAATTATGTACAAGCAAAAGGAGATTAATATGATTAAATTAGGAACACATATTTCAATAGCAAAAGGATTTGCAAAGGCAGCTGAAACAGCTGTGTATATTGATGCAAATACATTTCAATTTTTTAGTAGAAATCCAAGAGGAGGAAATGCTAAAGAATTTGATGAGAAAGATATAGCTAAATTTCAAGAGATTAGAAAAGCAAATAATTTTGCACCATTACTTGCACATGCTCCATATACTATGAATCTAGGTGGAGTGAAGGATGATGTTTATGAATTCGCAACACGAGTAATAGATGAAGATATAAGAAGAATGGACTCATTAGGCATAGAATACATGTGTTTTCATCCTGGAAGTCATGTAGGCGGTGGAGTAGACTTTGGTATAGATAGAATAGTAAAAGGGCTAAACAATGCTATTAAAGGAGATGAAAATATAACTATACTCCTTGAGACAATGTCAGGAAAAGGGACTGAAATAGGATTTAGTTTTGAGCAGTTAAAGAGCATAATAGATAATATCGAACATAAAGAAAGAATAGGTGTGTGTCTTGATACATGTCATATTTTTTCAGCTGGTTATGATATAGTTAATGACTTGGATGGGGTTTTAGAGGAATTTGATAAGGTTATAGGCATAGATAGATTGAAAACTATACATCTAAATGATAGTATGATGCCATTTGGAGATAAAAAAGATAGACATGCTCCAATAGGTGAAGGTAAGATAGGGTTGAAAGCTTTGACTGATTTTATGGAACATCCAAGCATTAAAGATTTGCCATTTTTCTTAGAAACACCTTTTGATGAAGAAGGTCATAAGAGAGAGATTAAGATGATTAAAGAAATTTTATCTAGTAAATAATATTTTGATGTGATGTAAATAATATTTTGATTCTATGCAGATTAAATTTAGATTATATGTTAGTGAAATATAAATCGGTATATTATAAAGGATATTAAATGAAATTTTGATGTAATATAAAAGAGTATATTATAAATTATATAAATTAACTTGATGAAATGTGTATATATTGTGAATAGTATATAAATAGATTGCAAAAATTCTCATAATTTGTTGTATAATTAAAAGTGACATATTAATAATGTTTAAAATTAATTAAAAGTTAGGTGGGGAAAGCTATGAGAAATTTAGGCAAAACTAGTATGAAGATAAAAAGAGTCGGTTTTGGGGGAATTCCAATACAAAGAATTACACAAGAGGATACTAATTTAGTTATAAATGAGCTAGAAAAACAAGGAATAAACTTTATTGATAGTGCAAGGGGATATACAATAAGTGAAGAAGCTATTGGAATTGCTATAGAAGGAAAAAGAGATAAATTTTTCCTAGCTACTAAAAGTATGTCTAGGGATTACGATTCAATGAAGAGAGATGTGGAAATAAGTTTAAATAACTTTAAAACTGATTTTATAGATTTATATCAATTCCACAATGTTAAAGAAGAAGAGTATGACAATATTTTTAAAGATAAAATGGCTTATAGTGCCCTTTTAGAAGCAAAAGAACAAGGGAAGATAAAACATATTGGTATAACTAGTCATAACTTAAATACTATAGAAAAAGCTTTAGAAAGTGGAAAATTTGATACTATACAATTTCCTTACAATATAGTTGAAGGACAAGCAGACGAGGTATTTAAAAAAGCTCATGAAAAAGGAATTGGTATAATAGTAATGAAACCTTTAGCTGGTGGAGCTTTAGATAATGCTACATTGGCTATTAAATATATATTGTCTAAGGACTATATAGATGTGGTTATACCAGGAATGGATAGTGTTGAGCAAGTTAGACAAAATGTCGCTGTGCTTGAAAATCTTGTATTAGATGAGAATGATGAGAAAGCAATTGAAGAAATAAGAAATTCTCTAGGTAAAAAATTCTGTAGAAGATGTGAATATTGTATGCCTTGTGCTGTTGGAATAAATATACCTTTAAGCTTCTTATGCGAAGGCTATTACACTAGATATGGATTAGAAGAGTGGGCTAAGGAAAAATACGAAGTTATGGATGTTAAACCTACTGAATGTATTGACTGCGGGCTTTGTGAGAGTCGATGTCCATATGAACTTCCTATAAGAGAAATGTTAAAGACTGTTGTTGAAAAGCTAGGATAGATTTTACTTATTGAAATCGGTGTAATAAATTTACGCCGATTTCTTTTTTTATGTAAGTATAATTAATATGATAAGATTGTGTTTATGAAAGTATTAGGTGTTATGTCTATGTAAGTATTAATTATTATATAAATATTATTTTTGTATCAATATAGTTTTTGTATCAATATAGTTTTATATAGTATATACAGATTTTTATTTTTCAAAAATATTATAGGACATATCATATTTAGATACTGGATAAAGTTCAATTTCAACTCTAGGGTTATCCTTATCTATAAAATCAAATAAAAGTACTGGCTTAAGCTGCTTATCATTTTTTATTATTCCACTTTTTTCAATACCATCACAAATGCTCTTTGGATAGTTATGTAAATCGCCCATTCTCTTATTAGGGAAGAATAATTTTAACACTGTTATTAAATTTTCTTCAACAGTTTCTCCTTGATACTGTTGATTTATAAAACCTGCAATCATGTTCTCATATGCTAAATACTTAGAATATTTTCCCTTTGAAGGCATCCATGCTTGACCATTTATATTATGAAGTTTAAAATTAGATTTACTAATGGGTCTACCTGGTATTGTTATTTTAATCAATTTATTCACCATCCTTATACAGTATTTATTATAATCTGTGGATGGTTTAAAAGCAAATTCTTATTTGTTGTGCTTTTATGAATAACAAAATATAGATAGTAAAAAATAAGTAGTGTTATAAGAGAAAAGTAGCTAAAAATTTAAAATAGATAAATATTAAATTATACTAAGATAACAGTACATAAAAGTTAAATTATATAGGAAATAAATTATATAAATATGTAAATTTAAAAAATCGGACTATTTAGACTATATATGTTTAGACTATACAAATGTTGTTATGTCTAAACAAAGAAACATAAGTAGCATAATTGTGATTTTAGAATTTAAGTTGAAAAGGAATAATTTTATGGATAATAACAGAGTAAAAGAATTTTGTAATCTTATAGGATTAAAGTGTGTAGGAATAGCTGGAGTAGACAAGTATGAAAATCTGAGAGAGATACTTGAAGATAGACAGAAAAAAGACTATTTAACAGGTATGGAAGAACCTATAATTGAAAATAGAATTAATCCTAGAAATATAATGGAAGATGCTAACTCCATAATAGTGTGCGCTTTTCCATACCATATAAATAGACAAGAAAAGAATAAAAATTCAAATTTATCAAAATATTGTCACGGAAAAGACTATCATATTGTAGTAAGAGATTTTTTACAACAAATTTGTGATTATATTTCCAAAAATGTAGAAGGTTTTAAATATAAGATATTTGCTGATAATGGACCATTAGTTGACAGATATTTAGCTTATTTATCAGGTATTGGGTATTTTGGAATAAATAATAATATTATAACTGATGAATATGGTTCTTATATATTTATTGGATATATAGTAAATAATTATAAGTTTGAAGAAGATAAACCACTAGAAAAAAGCTGTTTTAAATGTGGAAAGTGTGTAAAATATTGTCCGGGAAATGCTATATTGGGAAATTATGATATGAATCCTAAAAAATGCTTATCATATATAACTCAAAAAAAGGGAGATTTGTCAGAGGAAGAAAAGTATGTTTTAAAGAAAAGTAAAAAGATATTTGGGTGCGATATTTGTCAAGAAGTATGTCCACATAATGTTGAAATACCAACAACTCACATCTTGGAATTTAAGGAAGATATAATAGATTATTTGGATTATGATGAGATACAAAATATATCAAACAAAGAGTTTAAGAGGCGATATGGAGATAGAGCTTTTAGCTGGAGAGGTAAAAATATAATAAAGAGAAATATGGAAATAATTTTAGATAAGTATAATGACTAATAATAAGAGTCTATTTCATATACTTTAATGTGTATTTACTTTAACACTTATGGTGTAAAAGTCATATTATATCATTAAAGTTAAATATGGGGAGGTGGGGGAATATTGAAATATAATAATACATCTGAAATAAGTCCACTAGATAGTATATTAGGTCAAGAAAGAGCAGTAGAGGCTATGGAGTTAGGTTTAAAGATAAATAATCCAGCCTACAACATATACCTAGCTGGGGAATCTGGTACAGGTAAAAGTACTTATGCCTTAAAGGTTTTAAATGAATATGCATCTAAAAAAAGTACACATAAAGATTGGTGCTATATATATAATTTTGAAAATCCTAGAGAACCTATGATAGTTGAATTAGAAAAAGGGTTTGGAAGAGAACTTAAGAAAGACATGGAAAAGTTAGTGGAAAGTCTTTTAGAAGATTTTAAAAATGCATTTGAAAGTGAAGATTTTGAAATAGAGAAAAATAAACTTTTGGATGAATATGAAATAGAAAAAGATATGTTACTAAAGCAGATTAAAAAATATGGAGAAGAAAAAGGGTTTAAACTAAAACAAAGTAAAATGGGAATAGTTTTTATACCTTTGAAGGAAGACGAAGAAGAAAGCGATATATCAGATGAAGAGTTTTATAAGGCTAAAAGAGAACTCGAAAACATGGCAATACAAGTTGTATATAAAATTAGAAACTTGGAAGAAAAAGCTGAAAAGGCTGTGTTAGAGCTTGAAGAAGAGATAGCTAAGCTTGTAGTAGAACCTCATATCAAATCGTTGTGTGAAAAATATGAATGTTATGAAAAAATTCAACTTTATCTGGAAAATATAAAAAAAGATATCATAGAATACATGTATTTATTTTATTTAGATGAGGAAGAATTGAAAGATAAGTATGATAAAGAACACTTTATAAAATATAAAATTAATTTATTTGTAGATAATGGAGGTTCGAAAAATAAGGAATCAGCACCTGTCATAGTGGAGATAAATCCAAGCCCATCAAACCTATTTGGAAAGGCAGAATATGATTATGCAAACGGAAATATAAAGACTGATTTTACAAAATTATTATCAGGAGCATTTCATAGAGCTAATGGCGGATATTTGGTGCTTTATGCAGACCAGTTATTAAAATATACTATGTCTTGGGAAATTCTTAAAAAGACATTACAAACGAAAAAAGTAATTTTGGAAACACAGACGGCAATTAAACCAGAAAATATGCCATTAGATGTCAAAGTGATATTGATAGGAAGTCATTATATATATGATATTTTATATAGATATGAAGAAGATTTTGGAAAATATTTTAAAATATTTGTAGATTTTGATAGCGAAATGGATAAGAATGAAAATAATGAAGATGGAATAGCTAGATTTATAGCATATCAATGTAATAAAAATGGCTTAAAACATTTTACGAAAGATGCAGTTGACGAAGTTGTTAAGTTTAGTACTAAATTGTCTGGTGATTTAGAGAAACTATCAACTAAGTTTAATAAAATAATGGAAGTTATAATAGAAGGAAGTGCATATGCAGAATTTAGAAGTTCTAATTATACAGAGCGAGATGATATTAAAAAAGCAATAAGTGAAAAGAAAAAGCGTATTAATAGAGTAGAAACACATATGGATGAATCAATTGCAAATGGTTTTACTCTAATAGAGACAGAAGGAAAAAAAGCTGGAGTAATAAATGGGCTATCAGTTTTAAGTACAGGAGAATATTCTTTTGGTAGGGCTTCAAGAATTACAGCAACTACTAGTCCAGGAAGCAATGGCATAGTAAATATAGAAAGAGAAGTAAATATGAGTGGCTCAATACATAATAAAGGAGTGCTTATATTAGGGGGCTATCTTTCTGAAAACTTTGCACAAGATTTATTGATGTCATTAAATGCGTATATTTGTTTTGAGCAAAACTATGGAGGTATAGATGGGGATAGTGCATCTTCTGCGGAGTTATATGTATTGTTATCATCCCTTAGTGGTATACCAATTAAGCAAAATATTGCGGTTACAGGCTCTATAAATCAAAAGGGAGATATACAAGTAGTTGGTGGAATAAGTGAAAAAGTAGAAGGATTTTATTCTATATGTAAAACTAAAGGGTTAAACAATGAGCAGGGAGTAATAATTCCTAAGAAAAATCAGAGAAATCTTGTTTTGTCAGATGAAGTTAATGATGCTATAAAAGATGGAAGGTTTAAAATATATACAGTTGAAAGAGTGGAAGAAGCCATAGAGATATTGACAGATGTTAAATTTGAAGAAATAAAAAAATTGGTAAAAGAGAAACTATTATCTTTTAGTAAGATACAAATTGAGTCAAAAGAATAAGTTTATAATAGAATTTAATGGGTATTTATATGTATAATAAAAAGCAAGAACTTTAATAAGTTTTTGCTTTTTTTGTGAAATATCTGTAGAGTGAGTTTTGTTTTGTATATTGATGTTTATTTTTTGTTGATATGATTAGACTATATATAAATAGTGTTTTATAAATTCGTATTTTAAGGGGGATAATTATGAAAAGTGTAAATAAGAAAGATATAAGTAAGAAAGATGTAAATAAGAATGATGTAAATAAGAATGATGTAAATAAAATTGAAGTTCAAAAAGAAGTAGATAAAATAATTGATGAAAAAGATATAGAAAATTTTGTAGATATTAAGGATAATAAAAAAAGTGTCAAAGTTAGCAAAAAAGATACACAAAAAAGTGAAAAAGATAGTAAATTAAAAGATAATAAATCTAGTAAAAATATACAAAAAATGAGTAATAAGAAAGCTAAAAATAAATCTATAGATAAGAAAGAATCGGCAAATAAAAAAGATGTAAATAAAATTTTAGATGAATTAGAAAAATTGTATCCAGATGCTACATGTGAACTAAATTATGGGACAGCCTTTGAACTTTTAATAGCAACTATATTATCAGCTCAATGTACTGATGTAAGAGTAAATAAAGTTACATCAGAGTTATTTAAGAAGTACAATACAGCAAGAGATTTTGCAGATTTAAATATTGAAGAAATTAGTAAAGAGATAAAAAGCTGTGGTCTTTATAAGAGTAAGGCTCAAAAAATAAAAGATACATCTGAACAGTTGTGTGAACTATATAATGGTGAGGTACCAGATACTTTGGAAAAACTTATAAAACTTCCTGGTGTTGGTAGAAAGACAGCAGGAGTTGTTCTTAGTAATGCATTTAATCATCCAGCAATAGCAGTAGATACACATGTATTTAGGGTTAGTAATAGAATTGGAATAGTGGACGAGCCCAACCCTCAAAAAACAGAATTTGCACTTATGGAAGCTATACCAAAAGAAAGATGGTCACACTCACATCATGTATTAATTTTCCATGGAAGAAGAATGTGTAAAGCTAGAAATCCAGAGTGTGAAAACTGTCCAATAAAAGATAATTGTAATTATTATCAAGAACTTAAAGAAATGAAATAACTTTTCCAAAGTAAGTTGTACAAGAGTGATTTTCTGATATAATAATACTTATGAAAATGTTAGATAGAAAACTATTATATATAATAAAATAAAAATTATTATTAACATTATTATATATAATAGTATAATATTATTGTTATTCTGTTTATAAAATAAAGTTTAGTAAACAAGAACGATATCTAGGAGGATAAAAATGTCATTAAATATAGTATTAGTAGAACCAGAAATACCTCAAAATACAGGAAATATAATAAGAACTTGTGCGGCAACAGGTTCAACTTTGCATTTAGTAAAACCATTAGGTTTTTCATTGGATGATAAGCACTTAAAAAGATGTGGTCTTGACTATTGGGATATAGCTGATATACAATATTACGATAGCTTTGAAGAATTACAAGAAAAATATCCAAACAGTAAATACTTTTTTTCTACAACAAAGGCTAAACAATCACATTCAGATGTAAAATATGAAGAAAATTGTTTTATAGTATTTGGTAAAGAAACAAAGGGATTACCAGAGCCTTTGTTGAAAGCAAATATGGATACTTGTATTAGAGTACCTATGTTAGATGTTGAAAAAGCTAGGTCGTTAAATTTATCAAATTCAGTCGCTATAGTAGTATATGAGGCTTTAAGACAAATAGGATACCCCAATATGAGGTAGTTTAAATAATCCTAAATTAGAAAGGAGCATACTTAATGAAAAATCTAAAGATAATCTGTGACAGTTTATCGGACGTGCCAAAAGATTTGTTAGATAAATATGATATAGATATTGTTTCATTAACAGTTATATTAGAAGAAAAAGAATACAAGGATAGGATTGATATATCTGGAGATGAATTTTATAAAAAGCTTAGAGAAGAAAATGCATATCCAAAAACTTCTCAAGCTACTTATGCCCAATTTAAGGAAGTTTTTGAGAAATACACGAGTGAAGGAAGAGCAATACTTTATATAGCTGGTTCGGCTACAGCTACAGGAACATATCAAAGTGCTGTAATGGCGAAGAATGATGTAGAAGGTGAAATATATACATATGATTCTAACTTACTTTGTATGGGAACTGGTCTGCTTGTAATAAAAGCAGGAGAGCTTGCAAGTGAAGGGAAATCTATTAATGAGATATTACCTGTTTTAGATGAATTAAAAGAGAAAGCTTTTGTTATATTTTCAGTGGATACATTGGAGTACTTACAAAAGGGCGGAAGAATATCATCTACTAAGGCGGCAATAGGAAGCATATTAAATATAAAACCTATTCTTGAAATAAAAGGTGGATTAGTTTCACAATTATCTCAAGTAAGAGGTAAGAAGAATGTAATTTCGAAGATGATGGATTTGATAAAATCAAATTGTGGGGATGATTTATCAGACCAAGTTATATATATAGGATATAGCGATGACATTAAGGAAAAAGAGCAATTGTCTAAAATTATGGAGGAAGAACTGAGACCTAAGGAAATTAAATTTTTCCAAATTGGTGTGTGTATAGGTGCACATGCTGGTCCTGGTGTAACCGGAATTATATGTCTAAAAAAATAAATAACAATTTTTTATATTGAGATTATTTATTTTTTTATTAAATTATGATAAGATATGTTAAACATTGATACACTAGATATGATTTGTTTTAGATAGAATTAAGTGTTGATATATTAAGTTGAGCTTTTAGGGAAGTGTGTAAATAGATAAAAATCTATTACACACTTTTTTATGGTAAGTTTATTGAAAAAAATAAAGAAATACTTGCAAATGAGGTATAACAAATTAGTAAATAGGATGTAAAAGTAAATAGGATATAAAAATGTCACAAAAATATAAGGAGTGAATTTTGATGCGTTTAAAAAAATTGTTGATATTAATGTTAACTGTAGTAATGACTACTGGAATATTAGTTGGATGTAGCAGTAATTCAAGTAATAATTCTGGTTCTAATCAAGATAATAAAAATAAGCTAAATGACAAAGAAAATTCAAAAAAATCTGTATCTATGATATTAGATATTGAAGGGTCAAACAATGAAGTTATGAATAATTCAGCTTTGTTAGCTCTAGATACTGCACAAAAAAATCTTAACATAGATACAAATAAAGTGGAATCAGATGATTCATCAACTTTTTCTAATAGCATAGATATTTTATGTAATGATAATACTGACTTGATTATAGCTGTTGGTTCTAGATTTGCAAAGCCATTAGAAAAGATAGCCAAGAAATATCCAAAGCAACAGTTTGCAATTGTAGATTATGAGTATGACAAACAACCATCTAATATAACTTCAATTTCTTTTGAGGATAATAAGACTGGATATTTGGCAGGGTTAGTTGCTGGAAAGATGACAGAAACCAACAAGGTTGGTTTTATAGGTGGAGTAGAGGGTTCTAGTAGAGATAAATTTGAATCTGGCTTTAAAGAAGGTGTTAAATTCTCTAATAGCAATATAAAAGATGTTTCAGTTGAATATGTAGATATTTTTAAGGATAGTAAATCTGCTGAATCTGTAGCTAAAAAAATGATGGATAGTGGAGTAGATATTATTTTTTCTAATACTGAAGATGATTCAAAGAGTGTAATAAATGCAGTTAGAGCAAAAAATAAAAAAGTTATAGCAATTAATAAAGATCAGCATGAGTTAGCTCCAGAAAATGTTATAAGTTCTATTGTAAAAGACTTTGAAAAACCTACTTATGATTTAATACAAAGTTTTGTAAAAGGAGAATATAAGGGTGGGAAAGTTATAGAAAATACAATTAAGTCTGGAAGTACTGGACTTGCTCAAAATAGTTCTCAAAATATTCCTCCTGATGTGTTAGAATATGTAAATAAGAACAATAAATAATTTATAGAGACTTCATGTTCTATGTCAGGGAGTGAGTTTTGTGAAAATAAAAAGGATATTGATGTTTTGTTTTGTAGTGGCCTTTACAGTTTTGATACTAGTTATCTGTAATTTTGATTTTGGATTTAATAGAGTAAATAATAATTCTAATATAAATAATAATAAGTCTAAACAAAGTGAATCTAAGAATGTGTCAACTTTGTCCGATAAAGATAAGTCAAATAGTACAAGTAGTAATAATGAAGATGAATTGGAAGATAATTCCTATGTACGAAAAACTGTTGGCGTATTGTTAGATACTGAAAACTTAGGTAATGAATCGTATAATAATAATGTACTGTCAGCTTTAAAAAGAGCTGATGAGGATTTTGATATTAGAGAGAAGATTGAAAGACCAAAGACTTCTGATGATTTTGCAAATAGTATAGAAAAATTATATAAGTATGAACCAGACTTGATAATAGCAGTTGGAGCTAGATTTGCAGAACCAATTAAACAAGCTGCTACAAAATATCCAAAACAGCAATTTGCAATAGTTGATTATAATTATAAGGTTCAACCAGCTAATGTAATTTCTGTATCATTTCAAGATAATTCTACTGGATATTTGGCAGGTCTTATTGCAGGAAAAATGACTGACACTGGTAAAGTAGGATTCATAGGAGGAGTTGAAGGCTCTAGTAGAGATAAATATGAATCTGGATTTAGAAAAGGTCTTAAAACTTCAAATAAAAATGCTGATTTATTGGTAAAGTATGCAAATGTATTTGAAAACCCTGAGTCGGCTAGAACTATTGCAAAAGAAATGAGAGATTCTGATAGAGATGTTGTATTTTCAGCCACAGAGGATGATGGGAAAAGAGCTATTCAGGTAGTTCGAGAAAATGGTGGTAAAGTTATAGCTATTAATAAAGACCAATATGATATGGCTCAAGATAATGTAATAAGTTCAATTGTAAAGGATGTAGAGCAACCTGTTTATGAATTGATACAGAATGTTGTAAAAGATGGTTTTAAGGGAAGTAAGGTCATGGAGTTTAAGATAAAAGATGGAGAAGTTGGACTTACTCCAAATAGCAGTAGAAACATACCACCAGATGTTTTGGAATATGTAAAAAAAGAGTACAATAAGGTGAAAGATACATACTAATTACTGCTGAAGATATGTATAATATTTGTGTGGAATGTTATAATTATCTATAGAGGAGTTGATACATATGGAAGATAAAATTTTGCAATTTTTGGATAAAATGCAAAACAGTATTAACGACAGATTTGATAAAGTAGAAAACAGATTAGAGAAGATGGATACTAGATTTGACGAAGTGGACATAAGACTGGATAAAATGGATGCTAGATTTGATGAAGTGGACATAAGACTGGATAAAATGGATGCTAGATTTGATGAAGTAGATATAAGACTAGATAAAATGGATGTTAGATTTGATGAAGTAGATATAAGACTAGATAGAATGGATGCTAGATTTGATGAAGTAGACATAAGACTAGATAAAGTAGATGTTAGATTTAATGGAATAGACTCTAGATTAGATAAGATAGAAAATAATCTAGTAGAAATTAAAAAAGATTTAAAAGACACAAAGATAGAATTAGAATATACAGAAAAACATGTTGTAGCTGTTAAAGGAGACACACAAGAGATAAAAAGAGACCTAAATAAAATTGAAATAGTAACAGCAAGCAATTGGAACGATATAGCTAAATTAAAATCAATTAGATGATAGAGTAGAGTTTTTATAAGAATTTATAAAAAAATACATTAATTAATTTAGATTAATTACATAAAAGTCCAATAATAAGTGTGTAAGTAGAAAAAATCTACTGCACACTTTATTTATATTCAAATAAAAAATTTATCAAAAAAAATAAAAAGGAGTAAAAAATGGAGTTTACAAGAGAGCCATTTATACTAGATGACGATTTGTGTCTAGCTTTGGTGGACAAAAGAATTAGTTATCTAATGGAAAATGAATTAAAATTAAGAAATATAGAGATAATAAAAACAATAGAATGTAAAGAATTATATGAAAGTATAAAATATCACCCAGATATATGTATTTGTAATTTAGGAAAAGGAGATATAATTGTTGCGCCGAATGTATATAATCAATACAAAGAGTTATTAAGTAAACATAAATTTAATATAATTAAGGGAGAAGCTAATTTATTAAATAAATATCCTTATGATATACCTTACAATATTGCCATAGTTGGTGATTATGCCATACACAATTTTAAGTACACTGACAGAGCGATATTAGATTATATTGAAAATAATAAACTTAAAAAGATAAATATAGAGCAGGGCTATTCTAAATGCTCAATCTGTATAGTAGATAGAACATCTATAATAACATCAGATAAAGGGATTTGGAAAAGCGTGAAGAATACAGAAATAGAGTGTTTATTAATAGAAAAAGGTCATATAAATTTATTTGAGATGAATTATGGATTTATAGGTGGATGTACAGGGTTAATTTCTAAGGATAAGCTAGCTTTTTGTGGAGATGTTAAAAAACATCCTGACTATGAACGTATAAAAAGTTTTGTAGAAAGTAAAAACAAGGAGATAGTTACACTTAGTAGTGAAAATTTACTCGATATAGGTTCTATAGTTCCTCTCATGACGAGAAAGGAGCGATAACTTTGGTTGAGAAGGATAATATTTCTTCTATGAAATTTTTGAGGAATAATAACGTAAACGATAGATTAATATATACAAATGACATTGTAGAAGTCGTAATTGATTCTGCAAAGCAAGAAGTATTAAATAAGAAAATACTTAATGGTACTAAAACTGAACAAAGAGCTCTAAATATTGATGAAATATCTACAGAAATAACTAGTATGATAATAAGTATAATGAAAGAGAAACTTTTAAAAGAATACATTCTAAAATGCTATGGGCGTACATATCCTGAAGATAAAAATAATATATACATATATTCACTGAACATATTTGCTAAAAAAGAGATTTTTATGAGAGAAACAGTATTTACAAGAGTTAGGAACTATATAGAGGAAAATGATTTTATAAATGTGGAAGGTTTTATTAGATTTAGAATGAGAGAATTTATGAAATATATTTCTGCTATAGGTGATATTGCAGTTGAAGAGTATTTAATAAAAAGAGACCAAGATGAGTTTATAAGAGTTTTAAAATATTTTATAGATACTCAAGAAGAAAAGATAGATTTGCTTAAAGTTCATATAATGGAAGATAATACATTTATTTTATACGACAAAAATGGAAATAAAATAGACAGTATAGATGATGAAGAAATTATAAATATGGTCATAAGAGAAAATTTAAATTATGAGGACTTTTTAATAAGTACCTTATTGACTCTATGCCCAAAGAAGATTGAAATATTAGATTTATTAAATAACAATTGCTCAAAGGAAATCATAGATACAGTAGAAGCAATTTTTGAAAATAAAGTTAGTATAATTATGGAAAATTAGAATTGAAAGATGTAATTTAAGAGTTGAAAATAAAAATAAAAATTAGAAATCAAAAAATTCTTTTGAAATCGACACGAAAGACTTATAATTGTATATAAAGCTATAATATAACTAGAGATATTAAAGATAAAATATAGCTCACAAATATACAATTGATAAGGAGAAGTTTTATAATGGATAATTTAATTAGGATACTAATATTAGCTGTTATTGGTGGATTTATAGGTTATGTCACAAATGTAGTTGCTATAAGACTGATATTTAGACCAATAGTGCCTATTAAGATACCTGTTTTAAATATAGAGATAGTGGGTCTTATACCAAAGAGAAGAGCAGAAATAGCAGCAAATGTAGGTGAAATAATTCAAAACGAATTTCTTTCAATGGACGAAATACTTGCAAATATCATTACTGACGAAGATAAGGAAGAAGTTGTAAGATACATAAAAGCAAGGGTAAAAATTATCATACATGAAAAAGTTTCATTTATACCAAGTGGCATAAAAAACATGATACAAGACTATTTAGGAGATATAATTGAATCTGAAGTGAAACAAAGTATAGATGAATTGAGCAAAAATATAATAAATAAAGCAAATGAGCGTATAGATATACAAAAAATGGTCGAAGATAAGATTAATGAACTAGATTTATACGAACTAGAAGAAATAATCATAAGAATAGCTAAAAATGAATTAAAACATATAGAAATCTTAGGTCTTGTATTAGGTTTCTTAATAGGTATAGTTCAAGGATTAGTGACTATAGTTATCTAGTTATATCTATCATGCATGTAGATACGCTTTAAAAATTTAAAATTAGTGAAAATATTATAATATTACTATAAATCAAAAGATTAAATTAATATAAAATATAAGAATATTAGTTTACAATTGATTGAGATGAAAAATAATGGGTAATTAATATATTACATTAATGTTGATTGATGTATGACTATCTGTTATAATGAAAATATATCAAAAATTATAGTGTTGAAGAGGAAGAGTAAAGTGGAAACCATTCACAGAGAATCTGGGTCTATGGCTGAAAACCCATGTAATAGGTCTATTTGAAAACTACCTTGGAGCTGAGCTTATTAGCAGTATTTGTTTTATACAATTTGTGAAAGTGCTCGGGTGACGACCTTATAGTCATCAAGAGGGTTGTATATATTTGTATACACCAACTTGGGTGGAACCGCGAATTAATATCGTCCCAAATATCTTTGGGGCGATTTTTTATTACAAAAAATTTTAAAATTATCTCAATAAGGAGGAAAAAACAATGATTAAAGTTGCTTTAAAAGATGGTTCAATAAAAGAATTTGAAAATGCTCTTTCTGTTATGGATGTGGCTAAATCCATCAGTGAAGGTTTAGCTAGAAATGTGGTAGCAGCATCTGTGAACGGAGAGGTTGTAGGTCTGGACCACATGATAGATAGTGATTGTGATTTAAACTTATTTAAATTTGAAGATAAAGAAGGAAAAGACGTTTTTAGACATACATCAGCACATATGTTAGCTCAAGCTATAAAGAGACTTTACCCAGAAGCAAAACTTGCTATAGGGCCAAGTATAGAGAATGGATTCTACTATGATATAGATTTAGAACATAGGTTAGTTCCAGAAGATTTGGAAAAAATAGAAGCTGAAATGAAAAAAATAGCTAAAGAAGATTTAAAGATAGAAAGATTTGAACTTCCTAGAAATGAAGCTTTAGAGCTTATGAAAGAACAAGGAGAAGATTACAAGGTAGAACTTATATCTGATTTACCTGAAAGTGAAATAATATCTTTCTACAAACAAGGTGATTTTACTGATTTATGTAGAGGGCCACATTTACCATCTACTAAAAAAGTTAAAGCTGTTAAATTACAAAGTGTAGCAGGTGCATACTGGCGTGGTGATGAAAAAAATAAAATGCTTCAAAGAATCTATGGAACTTCTTTTGAAAAAAATAAAGATTTAGAAGAGTACCTACATTTATTAGAAGAAGCTAAAAAGAGAGACCATAGAAAATTAGGTAAAGAATTAGGTTTATTTATGATACCTGATGAAGGTCCTGGATTCCCTATGTTCTTACCAAAAGGAATGGAACTTAAAAATGAATTATTAAAATTCTGGAGAGAAATACACAGAAAAGCTGGATATATTGAAATAGAATCTCCAATTATATTAAACAGAAAATTATGGGAAACTTCAGGTCACTGGTACCATTACAAAGAAAATATGTATACAGTTAAAATAGATGATGAGGATTATGCTATAAAACCTATGAACTGTCCTGGTGGATTAATTTACTACAATTCTCAATTACACTCATATAGAGATTTCCCAATGAGAGTTGCAGAACTTGGTAGAGTTCATAGACATGAGTTATCTGGAGCATTACAAGGATTAATGAGAGTTAGAGCATTTACTCAAGACGATTCACATATATTCATGTTACCAGAACAAATTAAAGATGAAATAAAAGGTGTAGCAAATCTAATAGATGGTATTTACAAAACTTTTGGATTTGAATACAATCTAGAATTATCTACAAGACCAGAAAATTCTATGGGAAGCGAAGAAGAATGGGAAGCAGCTGAAAATGGATTAAGAGAAGCTTTAGAGGAGTTAGGTCTACCATACACTATAAATGAAGGTGATGGAGCATTCTATGGTCCTAAGATAGACTTCCATTTAAGAGACTGTTTAGGAAGAACTTGGCAATGTGGTACTATCCAATTAGATATGCAACTTCCAAGACAATTTGATAATACTTATATTGGACAAGATGGTGAAAAACATAGACCAGTTATGATTCATAGAGTTGCTTTTGGTAGTATAGAGAGATTTATAGGTATATTAATTGAGCATTATGCTGGCAAATTCCCAGTTTGGTTATCTCCAACTCAAGTTAAGATACTTCCTATATCTGATAAGTTTATGGATTATGCTAATGAAGTTAAAAAAGTATTATTTGATAAAGGCATAAGAGTTGAATTAGATGATAGAGCTGAAAAAATTGGATTTAAAATAAGAGAAGCTCAACTTGAAAAAGTTCCTTATATGTTAGTAGTAGGTGAAAAAGAAGTAGCTGAAAATAATGTTTCTGTAAGATCAAGAGATAAAGGTGAAATAGGTAGCATTAAATTAGATGAGTTTATAGCTAGTATTTCAAAAGAAATTGAATCAAGAGAAAGTATTATTCAAAACTAATATATAAAATAAAGTTAATTGATATATAAAATGTTAACTTGTGTATAGATAGGATAGGTATTTTCTGTATAGATAAGTATCTTGTGAATAAATAAGTATAATTAGAGGCACATTTAGTCATATTTTCTATGATAATGTGCCTCTAATTTTTGTTTTTGCTATATTTTATATTAATGTATCTATACATATTTAATTAAAGATATATAATTATAAGTAAATAAAGATAATGCATGTAATAAGTTTAATTTGCATAAGTTTATATACCTAAGAAAAATTGATTTATGTAAATAAATTTAATATGTCTCTAGTTAATTTTGGAGGAATAATTATGAATACTAGTATTTTATTTTTTAATCAAATCGATGAAGATAGCTTTAAACTAGTTGGGGGTAAAGGATTTAATCTTGGAAAAATGACTAGAAAAAAATTTCCTGTACCAGAAGGATTTTGCATAACTACAAGGGCTTTTTATGAATTTATAGAGCCTATAAAAAGTCATGAACTTTTTAAACAACTAGAAAGTATAGATGATGATGATTTAGAAAAAATTAATGAGTTAACAAAAGAGATAAGAAATTTAATTAAAAAACAGTCAATTTCAAATACTACAAAACAAGATATAGGAGAAGCACTAAAAAGCATTGGAGAAGATAATTTTTATGCTGTGCGTTCTAGTGCAACAGCAGAGGATTTACCAGATATGTCTTTTGCAGGTCAACAGGATACATATTTAAACGTATATGGATTTGAAAACTTAATTGAAAATATAAAATACTGCTGGGCTTCACTTTATACTCAGAGAGCAGTTATATACAGAAAGAAAAATAATTTGGATGAAAATGATATATTAATCTCTGTGGTAGTTCAAAAGATGGTAAGTTCACAAAAATCAGGAATTATGTTTACAGTTGACCCTATTAGCAATAATTATAATAACTTGACTATTGATGCAGGATTTGGACTTGGTGAAGCTTTGGTAGGGGGCTTAATAACACCAGATTTATACAAGGTAAATAAAAAGACAAGTGAAATTATATTAAAAGAAATAAATACAAAAAAGATAGCCATATATAGAAAAAATGGTGGGGGTACTGAGCAAGTTTCTTTGGAAAAATCTAAACAAAAAGAGCAAGTACTTTCAGATGAAGAAATTAATGTTATAGCAAAGTTAGGAAGCGAAATAGAAGAATATTATCAAGTACCACAAGATATAGAATGGGCAATTGATGAACATGGAAAGGTATACATATTACAAAGTAGAGCAATAACATCATTATACCCTAGAGTTGAAAGTAGTGATATAAATGAAAAATCTCAAGTATATATATCAGCAAGTCATCTTCAAGTAATGCTAAAGCCTATTAAACCTTTAGGTCTAGATATATTTAAAAGGATAATGCCCTTTGATAAAATCGAAGAGGGTAGCAATTTTAAGATAATGAATCAAGCTGGTGGTAGACTTTATGCTAATTGTACAGAAATAATAAGCTTACCTATAAGAGGTAAAATAATTAAAGATTTATTGCCAAATGTAGATTACTTAATGGCAAGTGCAATTGTAGAATATACTGAAAAATATCCTCTAAAGAAAAAACTGCCTTCTAAAAATATAATAAAAATGTTGAGATTTTTAGGAATGCCTATTTTAAAAGAGGCAAAGAAGAACTATTATTGTGAGGAAAAACCAGAATCATTAAGAAGTTTGATGAGTTTAAGAGATAAATTTATAGATGATACATCTAAAAACTTAAATAAAAGCAGTGACTTAAGTGAGAAGATTATGAATATAAAAGAAGTCTTATCAGCTTTTATATTTAAATTGGCAGAAAATTTTATTCCAAATGTAGTTCCAGGAGTTTTAAGTGATAGAAAGCTTAGAAATATACTTAATGAGCTGGATTTATTGTATTTAGAGGATAATTTTGTAAGTGGATTAAAAGGAAATATTACTACTGAAATGGGTCTGAAAGTAGGAGATTTAGCTGATTTAATAAGAGATGATTCAAAAGAAATAGAGATATTAAAAAATAACCCTGAAAATGCTCATTTGTTGCTTTTAAAAGAAGGTAATGAAGAATTAAAGAGAGAATTAAATGATTTCTTAGAACAATTTGGTATGAGAGGAATTGGAGAAATAGATATAACAAATCCTCGTTATCAAGAAGATTTTACTCCAATAAGTATGTCCATATTAAATAACATAAACACATTAAAGTCAAATGAACATAGAGAAAACTATCAGAGATTAGTTGAAAAATCAAATGAAAGTGAACGATTGATTTTAGAAGCATGTGAAGGATTAGGGAAAAAAGATTTAGCTAAAAAAGTCAAAAATCATCTCAACAATATAAGAACATTTTTACCTTTACGTGAATATGGTAAATATATTATAGTTGGTGTATTTAATGAGGTAAAAAAGGTACTTGAAGAAGTAGGGTATAAATTAGAAGAAGATGATTTGATTGAAAATAGACAAGATATATTTTACCTAAATCTTGATGAAATATATCAAATATTAAGTAAGGGAGTAAATTTTAGAGAGAATATAAAACGCAGAAAGATAGAGTATGACAAATATGAAAAATTGAATCCACCAAGGGTAATTACAAATGAAGGTGAGATATTCTCTGGAAGTTACTCAAAAGAGGGGATACCAGATGGTGCATTTGTTGGGATGCCTGTATCAGCTGGGATTTGCGAAGGATATGCTAGGGTTATATTAAATCCTAATGAAGATAGTTTACAAAAGGATGAGATTTTAGTGACTAAATTCACAGACCCTGGTTGGACACCACTCTTTATAAATGCAAAAGGATTAGTGCTTGAAGTTGGTGGACTTATGACTCATGGTGCGATAGTATCACGTGAGTATGGGATACCTGCTTTAGTTGGAGTGAAGGATGCAACAAGTCTGATTAAAACAGGAGATTATTTAAGAATAGATGCTTATAAAGGGTATGTTGAGATTATATCCAAATAGAGCGGAGTTATAAAAACATTATATATACAAAACATATAAAAAGAATTTGATTAAAAAGTATATGATATATAAAAATACTTCTATAACTATAAAAACACTTCTATAGATAATAAATTTATTGAAAGATAATAAATTTGTTTATAGAAGTGTTTTTAGTTATAATACTGTTTTTAGTTTTGTGAATATATCTGTTATAATACTGTTTTTAATTTTAGAAACATATATATTATAACCCTATTTTTAGTTTTAGAAATATATCTGTTATAATACTATTTCTAGCTGTAAGAATATATAGTTATGATACTATTTTTGTTTGTAAGATATAAAGATTTAACTTCATGTAGTTTATATAACTTTTTAATATATATATTTATCTTTATGTAATTTATATAACGCTTTAATATAGCTATTTTTTGTTAGTTGTTTTTTATAATATTTAAATTGGCACTTGTAGTATCCACATACATCTTTGCAGTTCCATTTTTATAAATATATGAATCACCATCCTGAAGTAATTTAAAACTACTATTTAAATTACCAGAGACCTTACTAAGATCTAAGGTAAATCCTGAATTTTCAGGAATATACAAATCAATATCGCCAGAAATAGTATCACATTTGAAATAAGATAACATTTCACTTGAATTAATTTTTATATCACCACTAGTTGCCTCAGATTTAATATTAGAAAATCTACCTTCTATATTAACTTTACCTGAAGTTGATTCGCATATAAGATTCTTATTGTCCATATTTTTTAAATCTATATCTCCGCTTGTTGTATTTATATTCAAATCGTCAATTTTACCATAAAGCTGAATTTTACCAGAGACTGAGTTACAGGTAACATTTTTACTATCAAGTTTTTTTATGTTGATATTGCTACTAGTTGTCTCTAAAGTCATTTTGTCAATCTTACCAGACATTTCTATATTGCCTGAAACTGATTCAATATCTGCCATGTTACTTTTAAGATAAGTACTATATATATCTGCTGAAGTAGTAGAGAGATTTATATTGTTATATAATTTTTCAGGTAAATATAGTTCAAGTACTGTTGATTTTGGAAGGCCAATTCCAATGAAGAATTTTTTTGCAGAATTATCAATGATAGAAAGAGTATTACCATCAACCTTTATTTTTGCAATCTTTTTCTTTGAAAAATTAGAAGGAGCTTTTTGAATTAATTTGATTTTATTAGAATCACTTTTTAAAACTCTAACTTCACCTGAAATCCAGTCAACATCAATATTATTTATTTTATTTGAAAAACTCTCACTTTTAACTGTTATATACTTATCATAATTTTTATTAGAGGATAAAAAACTTTCATTTTTAACTGAATTTTTAATCAAATCTTTGACATCATATTCAGATGAAGTTATAGTATTTGCAAGGAAAATAATAAATATTATAGAAAATACTATAGCTACAATACTCCAAACGATAATTTTTATTTTTAAAAATTTTTTATTCATATTTATCATCATCCTCCGCGTCTTTTAATTGTAGTACACCTTTAACTATATGAATTCCCGCAGCACCTATTATGAATATTATCCATGAAAAGCTCTCAGCATCAAAACATATATTAACAATTAAAAAAATGCCAACTATTATCATCCAATATGCACTCATAAATGACTTATAAGCAAGGTTTGTGCTTTCAGTTTTTACTCTCCATTCTTTGAATTCCTCTACCATAGTATCATCAGATGGACTATAGTTTTGTTTTGTCATTCCATTGTAGACTAGTAGGCCTGTTCCAACTGCTATTAATAGAAACATTGGAAGACTAGCTAGAGTTGGTTGAACACCAAAGGTTACAATTAAAACTGCAGTTAAAAATGGACTTATTATAAAAAGAGCAATTGCTATTGATACTCTCAAAGCTCTTTTCTTTCTTTCTTCAATTAATTCAGAAGACATAAAATATGGCTCTTTGACACTTTCAATTAATTCAGATAAATCTCCAATCCCAGATATTACTGAATTGTATGCTTCTTGCTTTGATTTACCATTTTGTATTTGGTCGTTGTATTTTTCCTTTAGATTTTCGAATAGTTCATCTTTAAGTTCTTTGACCTTTCTTGTTTCTTTAACTTCTGTAAAGCTTTGTTCAATATAATCATGTATTTTATCTAACATATTTTCACCTCCTAAATTAATGTGTCTATTAACAATTTTGTATTATCCCATTCTTCACGGCTTTTTTTATATTTTTCTCTACCTTCGCTTGTTATAGAATAATATTTTCTTCTAGCCCCAGTGGCTTCATCTCCCCAATAAGATGTTATTGCACCAGATTGTTCAAGTCTACGAAAGGCTGTGTATAAAGTTGCTTCTTTTAACTCATACAAACCTTGTGTTTTTTCTAATATAGATTTATTAATTTCATAACCATAGCTATCTTTTTCAAGTAAATGCTTTAAGATAATTGTTTCTGTATGACCTCTTATCATATCAGATGCGATTGTCATAAACATCACCTCCGTTTAAGTATATAATACTTTTATATACCTCGCCTGTCAATGTATTTCGTGTGATAAAATTTATTTTATTATAATTCTTACGGTTTTATGCCGTTTTAGGTAAGAATTACATACTAAATCATATAAAAAACGTACTTTTATAGTTATTTATAGAGAAATGATGTTGTTATTAAATTGGAAGAAGGAATAATGCTTAAATAGATTAGCATATGTAATGATATGATTAAAAAACAAAATAAAATTCAATTTATTTAGGATAATTCTATCAAGGTATTTACTACACGTGTAGAGTCGTATATAATTAAATTATATGGAAAATTTTAAAATTAAATTATTAATACACTAGGAGAAAACATTATGATAAAGTCAAATTTGTTTTGGAATACTTTCATTGCTATGTCTTTTATCATAGAATGGTTTGTTTGTAAAAAAATATTAGATTACACAAGTATACAAAGAATTTCCAATGAAAGAATAAATCTTTACATGATAGGTATTATTATTTTTGCTAACATATTTTATTTTTTTGACGTACTTCCAAATATAAGAGTAATTATATCTGTTATGATTATGATTGCATTTTACAAAATTTCATATAGCGTAAGGATTATAAAAGCCATACTAATATCTTTAATGTATTGGATGTTGTTAATGGGTATAGATGCTTTGAGTATGTCTTTAACAATTTGGATTAATTCTATAGAGGATACAAGCAAAATATTAACAGAAAATATATACAGGATTGAGTCAATTGTATCTGGTAAGATAATTTTGCTTTTAGTTTTATTTTTATATAAGACATTAAAAACAAAATTTAACATAGAAATAAATAAAAAGACTTTAGCATATGTAATTATACCTATACTTGCTAATATAGCGTCTTTTTTTACTATTTTTGAATACATATTTAATCCTAAAGCTAATGGTGGTTTAATACATAATTATCAATTACTCATTATCTCTGCAATGTTACTTCTATCAAGTTTTATATTGATTTTAATTGCTAAAAAATTACAACAGTATAATGCATTGATGGCAGAAAATAATATGATTAAAAACGTTTTACACACTAAAAATGAATATTATGAGGATATAGAAAAGAAACATTTAAAAACTAGATTATTAAGTCATGATATGAAAAATCATATCTTATGCATAAAGACTATGGTTAAAAAAGGTATTGATGTTACTTCATATTTAGATGACTTACAGACAGAGATTCAGGGTAATGATATTTCATTTAATACTGGTAATTTTATCTTGGATGCTATATTGAGTGAGAAGAAAGAAGTTTGTGATAAAAATAATATAGAACTTAAAATAGGAATAAATTTTGGTCACTGTGAAGCTATTGAATTAATAGATGTATGTCATATATTTTCAAATATCTTAGATAATGCAATTGAAGCATGCAAAAAAATTGATGAGGGAAGTAAAGTGATTTGTGTTAAAGGTGATGTTTTACAAAATTTTTATCTTATAAGGGTAGAAAACACTAAAGTAAATGAAATTATCACAAAGAATGGACAAATTGTAACAGATAAAAAAGGTGCACTTCATGGGTTAGGAATAAAAAGTATAAAAAACTCTGTAAATAAATATGGTGGAAATGTTGTAATTGAGTATGATGATAAAAAATTTGTAGTCAAGATTGCAATACCACTTAGAAAGGTAAAAAAAGCAATTAATATATAATTTGTTGTGTTATGAGTAAATAATATAATTTTATCAAGATAATGTGACTGGAAGTAGATAACATGGCCGGAATCAGTAAATAACATATAAAAAAGAAGTTGCATCGAAAGGAGAAAAACTCTTTAGAGATGTAACTTCTATTGCAATTAAAGTTATGTTATGCCTATATTTCCATTTCTGGAATTAGGCTTCTCATAGCCTCTATAGTTGTTTGTATAAGCTTGTCAAGTTCCCAATCAAGCATTTCTGCACCAGTTCTTATAACATCTCTAGAACAGCCAGCAGCAAAAGATTTATCTTTAAATTTCTTTTTAACAGACTTTAACTCTAAATCAGATACACTTTTTGAAGGACGCATTATTGCAGCAGCACCAATTAATCCAGTAAGTTCATCTACAGCAAATAAAACTTTTTCCATAAATTGCTCTGGTTTAACATCTGAGCCAGTCAATCCATATCCATGACTTACGGTAGAATCGATTATTGACTTATCTAAATCAAGTTCAGTCATTAATTCTCTTTGTTTAACACAATGTTCTTCAGGATACATCTCAAAGTCTAAGTCATGTAAAAGTCCAACGATTTCCCAAAATTCTACTTTTTCAGGGTCGTATTTTTTTGCATAATATCTCATAACACCAGATACAATTTGAGCGTGTCTTATATGAAATTCTTCCTTATTGTATTTTTTTAAGATTTCCCATGCTTGTTCTAAATTTGGCATGTAACTCATTACTATCACTCCTCTAGCTGAATATTTTGAATTTTTATAAAGCTTATTTTTCATTGATTATATCAATCAATTTCCAATACGTCAACACACTAATGCATAATTTTGCATTTAAATTCAGAAATTAGTGAAAATTAAAATTTTATCAGTGTATATGACATATTCGTATATTATGCTACAGTTGTATAGTTTTGTATGTTTTGTAAAGTTAACACTAAAATTAAACATAGTAGTGTATATATGAATATAATAGTAATGTATCTATGAATATAAATGTTATACTGATATTATTTGTGAAAAATACAATTGGATATATAATAAAATCCTTACTTGTTACACTTAGTACTTTTGTCTTTTAATATTACTTTTGAAATAATTGCTACAAAGAATGTAACTATACCAACTCCTAGGATAATAATGTAAACTCTATCTGATAATAAATCAAAAAGTTTACCATATATGACCTGACCAAGAGGCATTGCGGCTGCTGTTCCTGCAAAAAGTATAGCCATTACTTTTCCTAACAGTTCACTTGGCGTTTCTAATTGAGTGATTGTTATGGCAAATATTGAGATAATTGTTGTCATGAAAAATATTAACATAGAGGATATTACAAGAATTAAAAATGGTACTGCCAACCCTGTTTCTAATATAGGTGGATATACTGAAAATGCCATTGGAATAAACATTAGTGCACATACACAAAGGTATATATATAAATTACTAATTTTTAGATGTTTAGAGAACATGCCAACACTTATAGCAGCTACTAGCGAACTAAATGATATTGCTCCTTGTGCGGTGCCATATAAGGTATCATTAGCACCCATTGTTATTTTTATTATATAGGGGATACCTACAATTAGCATTGAAGTTAAAAAGAGGTTTAATGCCATTGCTATAAATAATATCTTTAATAGAGTAGGATTTTCTTTACACATGTGTATAACACCATCTTTTATATCATTAAAGATAGATTTTATGATATTACCAGACTGTTCTTGTTTAACAAAAGGCATCTGAATAAATATTTCCATAATCGCTGATAAAAAGAAGCTTATACAGCTGATAATTACAATAGCATTAATTCCAATAATGCCGTATAAAACACCACCTAGTACAGGTCCAGCGATATTTGTAAGAGATGCAACTCCAGCTACGATACCATTTGCATTCATTAAATTTTTACTATCAACTAGGATAGGTGTACTTGACTGAACAGTGGGTTGATACATCGTACTTATTATTGAAAGTATGGTCATGATAATTCCTACAAGTAGTATTGAACCTTTATTGTTAAATAAAAATAATGCTAAAACTAGAACAGTTAAACTACTTGAAAAATCAAAAATAACCATTAGATTTTTTTTGTTAAATTTATCTGCAATAGCTCCACCAATAGGGGAACATATTATAATTGGAATTGAGGATACTGCAAGTATTGTAGCAAATATTCCTGCTTTTCCAGTTATATCAAGTATGTATAGAGATAAAGCAAATTTAAGTATTGAGGCACCAAACAACGAAATTATTTGACCTAATACCATTAAATTGAAGTTCTTGTTGAAAGTATTTAGTGATTTTGTCATATATACACCTACCTATCTAAAATTATTAAAATATTTATAATAATTGTTATAACACCAATTACTATTGGAAATGTTCTTTTTATCTTAATTCCTAACACTATCAAAAATATAGAAAATATTATAGATAGAATAGAGTAGAAAGGCATAAGTTCACTACCAGGGTCTACAAGTTTTGTATGTATGTTTAATTTTTCATTTATTTTATATATAGCATCGTTTAATTTTTGTATTAGTTCAATCATAGAGCCTCCTAAAAGAGTTTTAAAGGAATTTTAACAGAAAAACAAAATTTATTATTTTTGCTGTGTAATTCACTTAATTTGTTTATTTAATTTGTTTATTTAATTTTATAGTTACTTATTCTACATAATCATTTATTTTACTTATATAATCTAGCAAAAGTAGCATATCATATTATTCAAATATGTCATCTACAAGACTCTCTATCATGAAATCAAATACTTCAAAATAGTCGTATCCAATATCTTCTTTTAACAGTAGACTTGATAATAGAGCATTACAAACACCATAGGCTTTTTCTTTCTCTATTTTTAGTTTAAAATCATATTTTTCAATTAAATCATAGAAGCTTTGTATATTGTTATGTTCAAGCTTTGAGACCATGTCTTTAGGTAGTTTGTTTAAAAAAGCAATAGAATCAGGATCTCTGGGTGCATATAAAAATGGATTTTTATCATATAAGCGATATAACATCTTTAAAGATGCTACAAATCCTTCTTTTGCAGGCATACTATTCAAGATTTCGTATAGTGATGATATAAGTCTATTTTGAATTCCATTTAATACTTCAAAAAATAACTTTTCTTTTGAATCAAAAAATGTGTAAAAAGAGCCTTTTGCAATTCCTGCCTTTGAACAAAGCTCATCAATATTAGTTTTTTTATATCCATATCTAGACCAGTGGTTTTCACATTCTAAAATTAATCTTTCTCTTATATTGTTTTTTTCAACTTCTGTGAAGCTTTTAGCCATATTTATCAATCCTCTCCATAACTATATATTTCGTATGACTTAAAAAGTTTTTTGAGTCATACATATATAATATTGTCCATTTATAAATTTGTCAAGCGTGATTTTGCCAACAAGCAACGTTTTTTTGCTCCAACCTGTCAGTAATCTCATACCTGTCAGTAATCTTATAGTAGAGGCAGCCATATGAAAAGAGCCAATATCCATAAGGAATGCCCTTACAGGTTATTGGCTCTGAGTCTGTGCATCTGGGCATATTAGCCATTCATATAGTAGAAGTATTTCACACCTTATTTATAATGTTTTCGATTTAATGATATATCATTTGAGCTAATATAAGGATTATGATATTTTTTGCGTTTTCGAGTGAAATAAGGGAAATTAATGGCTTCTTTTGGGCAAAATGAAATGCAAGCCATACATTGATTACATTGATGTTGAAATGTTGGTTTACCATTTTGCATTATTATGTTTTTGCAAGGACATACTTTAACACATAATTCGCAAGAAATGCAATCATCCCAAACAGTGAAATATTTGTCATTGCCTGGACAGTTCTTTATATAACGGTCCATTATTTTATGAAAAAGTGCGTTTACTAAAAAATTGGATTTTGGATAGCTTTTTATCTCTTTTCGTGATATTTCTTTTGATATAATTTTGAGCTGTTCTTCCGTTTTAGGAACACGCTTTTTAGGATTAGGTATTGGTGGATACATGGCTACATAGTTTGCGACACTATATACTTTATTTCCATAAGATAAATTACACCCCTTTTCCTTGAGTAACGATGCCAATGTTTCCATGCTTTTTCCGTTAATAAAAGCGGGCATAGAAATTGCGAATATATAGGTATCGGGAGATAACTCTAAATTTCTTATAAACTGAATTGCAGTTTCTGGCATAGTCCAATGATATACAGGAAAAATAAACCCTATTCGTTCGACATCTAAATTTGAACAATCAGATGGTGATGTTCTCATTGAGATAATCTCTGTATCCTTAAGTTCTTGTGCGATTACCTGAGCAGCTCGCATACTATTTCCTGTTCCAGTAAAATAATAGATTACATTACGCATATTTTTAACCTCCAAAATCTGTTGAATAAGACTTTTAACAGTCTGTTTTTTTGTTCTAATTGTTCTTTTGTTAGCTCAGTAATTGACCCTCTAATACACGTTTTCTTACCATAAATGTTCATTTTCAAAACAGAATAGTGTTCTGTTTAAATTATAGCACACAAATATATTAGGGTCAATAATTAACAGAATAATGTTCTTTTAATTGCATAATATGTTCTATTATTGTTGACATTATGATATGTGTAATTATATCTTGCAAGAAACTCAAGAGTGAAATGATGAGGGAATTATTTAAAATACAAAAAATACCGATTACAAAAAAATTTTTAAGGTAAACGTTTATGAAAAAAAGAAATGTTTACATAACAAATAAATGGCTATAATTTAAATACATAATGTTATATCAGAGAAAGGAATAAAAATATGTTTAATGAACTTAGAACCGAAGAAAATGTATATAAAAATTTAATAAATGGGAAATGGGTAGAATCTAATTCAAAGAAACCAATAGAAATTTACTCGCCAATAGATAACTCGCTTGTTGGAAAAGTACAATCTATGACAAAGCATGAAGTAGATGAAACCATTAAAAATACAAAAGAAAGTATAAAGGTATGGGCTGAGATGCCTGTATATAAGAGAGCTAATATATTTCATAAAGCAGCTGATTTGTTGCTAGAAAATATGGATGAAATAGCTAACATATTGGTACTTGAAATAGCCAAAGATATAAAATCTGCAAGAGCAGAAGTTGAAAGAACAGCAGATTTTTTAAGATACACAGCAGATGTAGGAAAGAATATGGAAGGTGAGGCTATTAGTGGTGACAATTTCCCTGGTGGAACACGTAATAAGATGTCATATGTTTCAAGAGTTCCATTGGGTACTGTTTTAGCTATATCTCCATTTAATTATCCTGTGAATTTATCAATGTCAAAGATTGCACCAGCACTTATTGGTGGAAATGCAGTTGTCCTAAAACCTGCTACACAAGGAGCTATTAGTGCACTTCATTTAGTAGAAATTATGAGAAAGGCTGGTATACCAGATGGTGTACTTAACACAATTACAGGTAGAGGTAGTGAAATAGGGGATTATGTTGTAACTCATAAGGGAATCAACTTTATAAATTTCACTGGTAGTACTGAGGTTGGTCAACATATATCCAAAATATCTAAAATGGTACCATTATTATTGGAGCTTGGAGGAAAAGATGCGGCTATTGTATTAGAAGATGCCGATTTGGATTTTGCAGCTAAAAATATAGTAGCTGGAGCTTACTCATATTCAGGTCAAAGATGTACAGCAGTAAAGAGAATTTTGGTTCAAGAGAGTGTGGCCGATAAACTAGTTGAAAAAATAAAACCGTTAGTAGAGAAGTTAACAATTGGGAATCCAATGGATGAAGTAGTCATTACACCTCTTATAGATAACAAATCAACTGATTTTGTTCAAGGCTTAGTAGATGATGCGTTGCATAAAGGTGCAAAATTAATAACAGGTAATGTTAGAAAAAATAATTTATTTTATCCAACATTATTAGATAATGTAAGTGTTGATATGAAAATTGCTTGGGAGGAACCTTTTGGTCCAGTACTTCCAATTATAAGAGTTAAGGATATAAATGAAGCAATTGAAATTGCTAATCAATCAGAGTATGGACTTCAATCATCAGTATTTACAAGTGATATTGATAAGGCTTTTTATATAGCTGATAAGCTTGAGGTTGGTACTGTTCAAATAAATAATAAGACTGAGAGGGGACCAGACCACTTCCCATTTTTAGGTGTAAAGGCATCTGGTATGGGAACTCAGGGCGTTAAGTATTCAATTGAGGCTATGACTAGACCTAAGGCAGTAGTAGTAAATGTTAAGGAGCTGTAGATTATACTAGCAATATAAGATAGAGTGGAGAAATTAATTTTTTCCACTTTATATTTTGCTTTTTAAAGCTTTATATAGCTCTAGAAAATAATGAAGTTTTAATCAAGATATAGATTTTGTATAAATTATATAGATATAAAAAAGGTTCACTCTAATTAGGGTGAACCTTTTTTATTTATTCATCAGAAGTAGATTTTTTATTTATATGGGCTAAATAATAACTATCATCAAAAATAATTAATATACACTCTAAGATTATTATAAAATTTCCAACTCCATAGACAGTCCAATACTCTTTAAATAGATAATTTCCGTTGAAAATTCTATTTACAAGAGGTGCTGAGTAATATATAGTTCCAAATATAGATATTAATATCATAATTGATATAAATAATAGATTGCTCAAAAACTTATGTCTTTTTTCTCCTCTTTTTAGAGAAAGAACTAAAACTAATCCAGATATTGCAGTAGGGCAATATTTAATATAAATATCATAATAATCTTCAATATGAATTTGCATGAAAAGAATAAGTATTATATGAATTATTAATGTCAAAATAATTATATTTGTTAGTATATTTCCATTTCTAATTTTTTTATTTAGCTTGAATTCATCAACTTTACTTTTCATAGATATCTGTGATAAATCTTGTCTATGAGATGTTAGAATGTGGTTACACTTGGGGCATATAGTTGTAGTATCGTCAAACTCTAAATCACAGTTCTTGCAATACATAAGCTATGCTTTCTTACCCATGTCCATATCTGAAGACTTTGCAGACATAGCATATGAATTTGCTGTTGTTGCTACAAAAAAAGTAGTTGCTAGTGTTAAACTTAATACCTTTGATTTAGTTTTTTTCATTTGTTTTCCCCCTCAAAATATATTTAATTAAAGTTAGAAAATTCTTGAAATTCTAACTAGAATTCAAGTTTTTTATCTGTGATATTATTATATGAATGAGAATTATATAAAGAGACTAGATGATTGATTTTAGAGTGGTAATCTGATAAATTTTATTCTATATAAGTAGTGTAGCAGAAAAAGTCAAAATATGTTCTTAAAAAATAAAAAAATACATATAAATAATTTAATGCAATGATTTCTTATTGTAGACTAAGAGATAAATAAGATTAATAGCCACTCTAAAGCGATTGGGAGTGGCTATAAAAGGGAGTTATCTATAAAATTAGCTAACTTTACATTATCCTATGATTTAATTATTCATAGAATTTTTATCAACTTTATACTTATGCTTTAAATTAATAGTAATAGCAATTGCTGTTGCTATTATAAACTCGCTTAATATTACACCTGGATTCCAAATTTCAAAATAGAAGTGTCCAATAATATATATAGCGAATGCAATTAAGTATGTGGCTAGACAGCTCAATACAATAAATAAGATTTTATCATTTTTTCTTTCATTTTCAACTAACTGCTGTTGCTGTTTTTCTAACATTTCTGTTCTGATTGATATCTCATCTATTTCAGATGGTTTCAAAAGATAATCTATTGTAACATTAAATATTTCGCTTAAAGCAATTAACTTTTCTGTTTCGGGAACAGATTGACCTGTTTCCCATTTTGATATACTTTGTCTTGATACATTAAGTTGTTCTGCTAAATTCTCCTGAGAGAGATTATTTGCTTTTCTTAGTTTTAAAATTTTTTCAGATATATCCATTTTATTTTCCTCCTCAATCCTTCTCAATCTTTATTCTAAAATCTTAACAAATATATAGGTTGCATACTATCAATCTTACTATGTTTTTTGTCAACCTTGAGTTGCATCCTTGTAATAATAGGCATTTTATATAAATTTTATTGTTTAATAAAGTAGTTTAAAAATTAGTAGATGTGGAAGGAGACTTAAGTGTGATATTAATAGTAAAATCAATTTGTATATTATTTTGTCTTAACACACAATTATTATATAAAACTCCCAAGCTCATTTGAATTTGGGAGTTATTTATTACCAAACTAGACTTTATATTGCCTCAATGTGATTTGAAATGATGTACCTTTTCCAATAGTGCTAGAAACTGAAATACTACCTTCATGTGCATCAATAATCTGCATAGAGATAAATAAACCTAATCCTTTACCTTGTGTATGATGTTTTTTGCTACTATAGTATTTATCAAATATATCACTTGTCATCTCTACATCCATACCAACACCATTATCAGTAATATCAATACAAATCCCTTTAGATGTTTGTTTTAAAACAACATTTATTTCTGTCCCATCAGGATTGTGTTCAACACAATTTATTAAAAGGTTATAAATGGCTCTGTACATTAGCATCTCATCAATAACTAGATGCAATTGTTCTAAATCTGTATGAAATTCAAATATCTGATTTTCTGATTTTGGATTATTGGCTACATCAGCAATGAGGTTTTGAAGAAAGGCAACCATTTCAACCTGTGTGTGCTTAAGCTGTACCTTCCCAGAGGAATCTATAAAAAAAGTCAGGCTTAAATCATCTATTAACTTTTCGATATAGACTCCCTTTTTATATATATTATTCAGAAATGTCATTCTCTCTTCTTCACTAAAATTGTGGTTTTTGTTAAGCATTAGAGAAGAGTATCCATTGATATATGAGAGTGGCGTTTTCAAATCATGTGATACACCAGCAAGCCAATCGGTTTTTGCAATTTCCAGCTTTTCTCGTTCAATCTCAGTTTCTTGAAGCTTATTTCCTAAAGCTTTTATATTTACAATGACTTCCTTATACATAAAGTGATACCATTTTAGCTTGCCATTTTTGGTAAAAGCTTTTTCAGCTATTATATAATCTCCTTTTGATAACTTACTTATTGAGCCAATTATCAAGTACAGTGGCCGAACGAGAAATAAGCAAAAAAGTATTCCTCCTGTAATAAAGCAAAAAGCAATTATAAGTATGCTTGGAAAATAGTTCATAGATGAATAATTAATTACATATGAAGGCTTAGATGCGCTTTCGGGGTATATCAACTGAGTGAGTAATATAAATAATGTTACGAAGTACACTAGGAATATAAAGAGACCTGTAGTAAAGTAGGCAATGAAACGAAAATATAATTTTTTCAATATATCAACTCCCATCTGGTGGTATAAACTTATAGCCAATTCCACGAAGGTTTGTGATAACCTTGTATGGTTTATTATCATCTAGTATCTTTTTTCTAAGTTTAGATATATGTATTGTAACAGTCTTTTCATCTCCATATCCTGATGGTCCCCAAATTGTATCATACAAATGTGATGTGGTAAAGACTTTATTTGGGTTTTGGCAAAAGAATTCCATCAGTTCAAGTTCTTTAGCTGTACATTCGATATCCTGATTATTTACAGTAAGTATCGCACGTGTCATATCAAGAACAATATAGCCATAACGATAAACCATAATACTTTCTGAATGAGTATTTAATGCTGAACGTTCAAGTTGCTGACGCCTAAAAATAGCCTTGATTCTCGCTACAAGTTCCATTGTATTAAATGGCTTTGTTATGTAGTCATCACCACCAATGGCAAGTCCTGATAACTTATCGTAATCACCAGTTCGGGCAGTCAGAAATATGATAGGTGCTATGGTTTGTCTGCGGATTTTTGTACATAAGTCAAATCCACAATAATCTGGTAGCATTACATCAAGAATGATAAGGTCGTATTGATTGTTTTTTATGCACTCAAGAGCTTCAGTACCTGTTGATACACAGGTAATATTATGATATTGCTCTTTATTTAAAGTTATTTTCACTAGTGTTAAAAGTCCTTCTTCATCGTCAACAACAAGTATCCTTTCGGGGTTTTCTAATCTGTCATCCATAATATTTCATCTCCCAATATACAAAAATAGTATCACCATAATATCATACATACAAAATGTAAGCAATAAATGTTATTTTATTTTTACCCTATACTTTACTTTTATTTTACTTTTATTTTACTTTCATACTGTATCTTATTTAGTAAGAATAAGGATAAAGATAAACATAGGAGGTAAAAAATGATAAAATCACTGAAATCAAAAGGATTAAGTGTTCTATTATGTGGAGCATTGATTGTTGGTGTAGCTACAGGATGTTCATCTCAAGCTACATCATCAAAAAGCACCAAAACTAAATCAACACCTAAACCGACACAAGCAATTACACGAGTAAGTTATGAAAAACAGGCAAAAGAACTTAAAGCAAAGTATGAGAAGAATCAAAATGATGAGGCTCTTAGATTAGAATATGCTCAAACGTTATTTAAATTGGGAGATATTACAGAGGCACAGGAGGTACTTAAGCCTTTACTAGATTCGAAGAAGCATTCAGCAGATGCAATTTATCTTTCTTCACGAATAGAATATTTGAATGGGAATTATACACAAGCTGAAAAGCTATGTAACACTCTTATAAAAGAGTACCCTGATAAATTCAAAGAAAAGGCTGAAGATGAACTGGCACTGATATATTATCAAACGAATCAATATCAAAAAGCTGACAAGTTATCTTCTACAGAGGGAAAAGTAAATAATGCTATATTGGAAATGATGAAATCTTTTGAAGATAAAAATCCAAATCAAATTGACTGGAACGGAAAAGATGAAACTGTTATTCCATTTGTAACAACTGAACCTCTACCTGTTATACCAGTAGAAATAAATGGTAGAAGAATAAATGCCATTATTGATAGTGGTGGTCCAATGTTTGTTGTTGATCAGAAAATTGCAAAAGAAATTGGTATTAAGACAGCTTCTAAAGAGGAAAGTAACAAATTTGCTGGAGGTAATAATGCTGAAACTGGTTTTGGTCAAGCTGATTCGTTTACTATAGGAGATGTAAATATGAAGAATATCCCTGTAATGTTAGGGCCATTTGATGGATTTGCAGAGCTATTTAAGGATTATGAAGATATTCATGGTATACTTGGAACGAGTGTACTTAAGGAATTTGTACCTACAATGGATTATCCTAGTGGTCAGCTAGTATTAAGACATAGAAATGAAGTAGGAAGAAATAATCTTAACAAAATGCTTGCAAGTGATAAAGTATTAGAAGAAGTTCCATTCACGCTTGCTTCCACTCATTTTATGTTTGGAAAAGGTTCAGTCAATCAAAAAACTAACCTAAATTTCTTTGTTGACTCAGGTTTTGGTGGCAGTAGAAAAGGTGCTGGAATTATATTACCTGACGAAACAATAAATTCTTTAGGGATTTCTATGCCTGAGTTAAATCAAGTTGAGAAAGGAAAAGGAGGAATGGGAGGAAGCGATTATCAAGAAGCTCATTTCGAACTTTCATCATATGGTCTAGGTAATTTGCAACTGAAAAATAGCCTTGGATATTACTTTACAGGTGGAGTGTTAGATTATAATGAAGCAGTTGGATTTTTTAGAGATGGATTAATAAGTCATAATTATTTGAAGAATTATAAATGGTCAATTGATTTTGATTCTAGGAAGATGACTTTCAGTAATCCAAAATAGTATACCAACTAAAGTCTAAATAGTGTATAAACCAAAGTTTAAATATTATACAAATCAAAATTTAAACAGGTATATAAACTAAATTTAGCTGATACTATTTTTTATTATAAAAACTATTATTGTAACACACATATATTTCAATATCCCTTATCTCATTGAAAAATATGTCAGTAAATCACATCATAATAAAGTCTAATTTTTTAAGACACAGCGATACAGATGTATCGCTGTGTTGTTTTGTTTGTCATATAAATAATAAATATTCTTTTATTTTTACTCTCACTTTACTTTTATTTTACTTTTATGTTGTATCTTATTATTAACAACAAAATAAATATAAAGAAGATAGAAATGGGAAATACAAAGAAGATAAAATAGGAGGTAAAAAATGACAGAATTACTAAACTCAAGAGACAAAATTACTCGTATAAATTATGAAAAACAAGCAGATGAACTTAAATCAAAATATTATAAAAATCAAAATAATAAAGAACTTGGATTAGAATATGCTCAAACATTATTTAAATTGGGAGATATTACAGAGGCACAAGAGGTACTTAAACCTTTATTAGATTCAAAGAAACCTTTAGCAGATACAATTTATCTTTCTGCACGAATAGAATATTTGAATGGAAATTATACACAAGCTGAAAAGCTATGTAATATTCTCATAAAAGAGTATCCTGATAAATTCAAAGAAAAGGCTGAAGATGAACTGGCACTGATATATTATCAAACAAATCAATATAAAAAAGCTGACAAGTTATCTTCTACAGAGGGAAAAGTAAATAACGTTATATTGGAAATGATGAAATCTTTTGAAGATAAAAATCCAAATCAAATTGACTGGAATGGAAAAGATGAAACTGTTATTCCATTTGTAACAACTGAACCTCTACCTGTTATACCAGTAGAAATAAATGGTAGAAGAATAAATGCCATTATTGATAGTGGTGGTCCAATGTTTGTTGTTGATAAGAAAATTGCAAAAGAAATTGGTATTAAGACAGCTTCTAAAGAGGAAAGCAATAAATTTGCTGGAGGTAATAGTGCTGAAACTGGTTTTGGTCAAGCTGATTCGTTTACTATAGGAGATGTAAACATGAAGAATATCCCTGTAATGTTAGGTCCATTTGATGGATTTGCAGAGCTATTTAAGGATTATGAAGATATTCATGGTATCCTTGGAACAAGTGTACTTAAGGAATTTGTACCTACAATGGATTATCCTAGTGGTCAGCTAGTATTAAGACCTAGAAATGAAGTAGGAAGAAATAATCTTAACAAAATGCTTAAAAATGATGAGGTATTAGAAGAAATTCCATTCACGCTTGCTTCTACTCATTTTATGTTTGGAAAAGGTTCAGTCAATCAAAAAACCAATCTAAATTTCTTTGTTGATTCAGGTTTTGGTGGCAGTAGAAAAGGTGCTGGAATTATATTACCTGATGAAACAATAAATTCTTTGGGGATTTCTATGCCTGAGTTAAATCAAGTTGAAAAAGGAAAAGGAGGAATGGGAGGAAGCGATTATAAAGAGGCCCATTTTGAACTTTTATCATATGGTCTAGGGAATTTACAACTTAAAAATGGTCTTGGATATTACTTTACAGGTGGAGTGTTAGATTATAATGAAGTAGTTGGATTTTTTAGAGATGGCTTGATAAGTCATAATTATTTGAAGAATTATAAATGGTCAATTGATTTTGATTCTATGAAGATGACATTCAGTAATTCAAAATAGTATATCAACTAAAATTTAAATAGTATATAAATCAAAAATTAAACAGGTATATAAACTAAAATTAGCTGATACTATTTTCTATATATAAGAACTATTATTGTCACACACATATATTTCAATACCCCTTGTCTCATTGAAAGATATGGCAGTAAGTCACATCATAATAAAGTCTAATTTTTAGGACACAGCGATACAGATGTATCACTGTGTTGTTTTGTTTGCAATATAAATATTTCTAATATTTAAAATGTAAATAATAAATATTCTTTTATTTTTACTCTCACTTTACTCTCACTTTACTTTCATGTTGTATCTTATTATTAACAACAAAATAAATATAAAGAAGAAAAAAAGAAATAGGAGGAAAAATGATGAAATCATTAAAATTAAGAGGTCTATGTGTTCTATTATGTGGAGCTTTAATTGTTGGTACAGCAACAGCATGTACATCTAAGTCTACATCATCAAAAAGCTCAGATGATAAATCAACACCTAAAGCCACAAAAGAGATTAACCGTATAAATTATGAAAAACAGGCGAATGAACTTAAAGAAAAATATGCGAAGAAACCAAATGATGAGACTTTAGGATTAGAGTATGCTCAAACACTATTTACATTAGGCGATTTTACAGAAGCACAAGAGATATTAAAGCCATTAGCAAGCTTAAAAAAGGTCTCACCAGAAGTTATTTATCTTTCAGCACAAATAGAACATCTGAATGGAAATTATACAGTAGCTGAAAAATTATACAATACTTTAATAGAAGAGTATCCTGACAAATTTAAAACAAAAGCTGAAGATGGATTAGTATTGACATATTACCAAACAAATCAATATGAAGAAGCTAGTAAATTATCTTCAGAAAAAGAAAAACAAAATAATGCCATATTAGAAATGATGCAATCTTTTGAGGATAAACAACCAAACCAGATTAACTGGAATGGAAAAGAAGAAAGTGTTATTCCATTTGTAACAAGTGAACCTCTACCTGTTGTTCCAGTTGAGATAAATGGAAAAAGAATAAATGCTTTTATTGATACTGGTGGTCCAATGTTTGTTGCTGATAGTAAACTTGCAAAAGAGCTTGGTATTAAAACAGCTTCAAAGAAAGAAGGTACATTCCAAGGAGGTAATACCGCCGAAGTTGGTTTTGGTCAAGTTGACTCACTTACTATAGGAGATGTAAACATGAAGAATATCCCTGTAATGATGGGTTCATTTGAGGGATTTGAAGAAGCATTTAAAGGTAAGGCGTCAAATGTTCATGGCATTATTGGTACAAGTGTACTTAAGGAATTTATACCTACAATGGATTATCCTAGTGGCCAGTTGGTATTAAGACCTAGAAATGAAGTAGGTATGGCCAACGCCAATAAAATGCTTGCTAACGATAAAGTATTAGAAGAGATTCCATTCACGCTTGCTTCTACTCATTACATGTATGCTAAAGGTTTAATAAATCAGAAAAGTGGAATGAACTTCTTTATGGATTCAGGGTTTGCTAATGGAGAAGGTGCTGGAATGCAACTACCTAAAGAAACAATGGGTTTAGCTGGGATTCCAATGCCTGAGTTAAATGAAGGACAAAGTAGTGGAATGGGAGGAAGTGATTATAAAGATGGTACTTTTGAAATCTCATCATATGGTCTAGGTAGCTTGCAACTGAAAAATGGAGTTGGGAACTATACAACAGGTGAGGAATCAAGATATTATGAGGAAGTTGGATTCTTTGAAGATGGTTTGATAGGTCATAATTATTTTAAGAATTACAAATGGACAATGGATTTTGAGTCTATGAAGATGACATTCAGTAATCTGAAATAGTATATAGATTAAAGCCTAAATAATATATAAATCAAACTTAGTTAACACTGCATTTTATTATAAAAACCACTATTAAAACATTACATATATTTTAACAACATGACAGTAAAAGAGATGTATTGTCGTGTTGTTTTATTTTATTTATAATATAAATTGTTTGTAAACTATTTAATTATCTTAATCATCATTCAAATCTATGTTTACTTGTATAGTTATCAACACTTCTATGGTATTTATTGATTAAATCTAAAAGAATGTAAGTTTAAATTAGATGACTCTGTTTTTATTTTTTTATGTTTATGTATAGTTCGATTCCTAAAAGAATTACCTTAACATTGTTGAAATAGAAACAAAAATTTAATATAATATTATTAATGTACTTACGGGTGGGAGGATATATACCATGAATAAAGAAGAACAGGTCATGATGGGTTTTAGAGATTTACTAAACAAGACTGTTTGGCTTAATAAGTTTAAGATGGAAGAGAGTCTCAAGGGTTATAAGTCTTCTGAAGTGCATTGTATTGAATACATTGGAAGAAATGTAGATTGCAATGTAACAAAACTGGCAGAATACTTTTATATGACAAGAGGTGCTATAAGTAAAGTAACTAAAAAGCTAATAAAAAAAGGTGTTATTGAAAGCTATCAGAAGCCTGATAACAAAAAAGAAATCTATTTTAGACTTACTGAAAAAGGTAAAAGCGTCTATAACATCCATGAGGGACTGCACAAAGAGTTTCAAGAACGTGATAAAGTTGTATTTGAAAAAGTAACTGATGAACAATTTGACAATATGATTAGCTTTGTGGAAAATTATAACCGACATTTAGATGAACAAATAAAGAAACAGGGGATAATATTAAAGCAGAATAAATTAGAATAATGAAAATGAAATTACATACAGCCTAACTCTATTGAGAATAGGCTGTATTTTTATTGTTATTTATTTTGTTGACAAGGAAACAAAAAAATGATACTATAAATATGTTTCCAAGGAATCAAAATAACGAATGTAGGAATATACCTCCAAATGGGGCGAAATGATAAAAAGATGAACATGTTACTAAGGAAATAAAATAATGAAAAAAGTAAAGCCGTAAAGACGTAAAGAGGTAAATAAGGAATAAAGAAATAAAGGAATATGTTTCTAAAGGAAACAAAATTATAACTTTTGAGAGGAGGATTTAAGTGTTTATATTTAAATCAAACAATGAACAGAATACAGAGCAAATTGTAGATAAAAAGGCTTTGATATTTGGTCTTATATCTGCATTTCTTTGCGGAATCGGATTCACTATCATATCACCTGTAGTTCCATTCTTAGTGCAACCTTATACAAATAGCCCATCAGAACAAGCTATAGTTGTTACAATGCTAACTTCAGTTTATGCAATCTGTGTGTTTTTTGCAGCTCCTGGGCTTGGAGCTTTGAGTGACCGATATGGACGTCGTCCATTACTCTTATCATGCCTTTTAGGTTCTGCAATAGGGTACTTAGTTTTTGGAATAGGAGGAGCTTTATGGGTACTATTTGCAGGGCGTATAATAGAAGGTATAACAGGTGGGAGCATAAGCACTATCTTTGCATATTTTGCAGACATCACTCCTAGAGAACATCGAAGCAAATACTTTGGATGGTTGAGTGCATTTTCAGGCGTAGGATGTGTTATTGGTCCAACTGTAGGTGGATTACTTGCTAAGTTTGGTTATTCTGTACCAATGTACTTTGGGGCAATAATAACTTTATTGAATGTAATTTATGGATTCTTATATATGCCTGAGAGCCTTGATAAAAAGAATAGATTAAAGGAGATTACACTTGTAAGGCTAAATCCATTTATACAACTTGCAAATGTACTTTCTGTAAAAAACTTAAAAAGACTGCTTGTGTCAGCATTCTTACTTTGGATACCAAATGGGTCTTTACAATCAGTCTTTTCACAATTTACAATAGATACTTTCAATTGGAAACCTGCAATAATTGGTCTTGTATTTTCAATTATGGGTATCCAAGACATCATTTCACAAGGATTTATAATGCCAAAGCTTTTGAGAAAACTTAGTGATGTACAGATAGCAATTCTTGGAATGATTTCGGAGATTATAGGTTACAGTTTTATTGCAGCATCGGCCTTGTTTTCATTCTATCCTATTTTTATTGTTGGAATGTTTATATTTGGTTTTGGCGATTCTATCTTTGGACCTTCATTCAATGGGATGATATCCAAGTCTGTCGATTCTAGCGAACAAGGAAGGATTCAAGGAGGTAGTCAATCTATTCAATCTTTAGCGAGAATAATTGGACCTATCATTGGAGGGCAAATCTATGTGTCTCTTGGTCATGCTGCACCTGCATTTATGGGGATTATACTTATAGCAGTGGCAATATCAGTCTTGTATAGGGGGACACATGCAAATGTGTAAACTTTGTAAAATCGAGTAAGCAAGAATTCACTTTATGGAGCAGTTAATTTTAATAGATTGACTGTTTTTTTGTATTATATTATTTTAAATTAAATAAATTTGACTTTTAAGATTTTTTATGCAAACTATTTGTCCAGTTATGCACTTTTATCGACTAGTTAAACGGATTATATTGAATATTTAGAAAATTGGTACTATCATATAAATAAATTTAAATATATAAGGAGGTTTTTTATATGAATATTCATTGTGGAGGATGGTCAAAATTTAGACCAGTAGAAAAAGAAGAAGTAGAAATATTCAATGAAGCTGTAGGAATGTTAAAAGGTGTTGATTATGAACCACTTATTGTTGCTACTCAAGTTGTAGCAGGTACAAATTTTAAATTTATTTGCAATGCTACTGCAATCACAAATCCTCCTAAGGATTATTTAGCAGAAATTATAATTTTCAAAGCTCTTCCTTGTGAAGAAAATAGTAACGCAACAATTACAAGTATTAATATACTAAAATAACATTAACACAAAAGGAGTTAGAAAATGAGGCTAAATATAACCCAACAAAATACTATAGAAGTTGAAAATAGCAAAAAAGAAGAGGTATATTTTGTAATAGTTGATAATGTTTTTTTTGAACGTAATGGAGACAAGTTTAATGATATTACAAATAATAATTTAAAGAATTATCAAGTAAAAATATTGCCAACTGATAACATTTACTTAGAATTAAAAATAACATCTACAGAAGAAATGGAACCTATTTTTGTAGTAGTAGAAGATAGACAATACAATCATAGTGGAGTGCTTTTAAAACCAACTGTAGAAGGATAATATGTAGAAAACATAATATAAAGTAGAACATGTAATTAGATGCATAAAATATGTAATTAGATATATAAAATAAAAAATATAATTAGATATATAAAACAAAATAACTGTGTTAGTAAAAGTCCTATTTTACAAGCACAGTTATTTTAACATTAAAGTTAACATTAAAAAATTCTATAAACAAGGGGGAAAATATATGGAAGAAAAAAATCAGCTTTTAGAAGAAATCAAAATCCTATTAGATAAAGGGAAAGTAGAAACAAATAAAGCTATGAATAAGAATCTAATTTTGATTCTTGGAGGCACAGGTTGTGGGAAAAGTACAGCAATTAATTATCTTGCAGGGTGTGAAATGAAGGAGGTAGAAGATGAAGATACTGGTATCTCCTATATTGAATGTGTAGACCCCGTTGCAGAAATTGGTTCAGGAGCTGTTTCGCAAACTTTGTATCCAAATATTGTAGATATGAGAAAAAACGTAGAAGGAATGGATGCAAATTTATGTGATACTGCAGGATTTAGTGATAACAGAGGAGTAGCACATGACATTAGTGCAGCAGTTTCGTTGGGAGAGGTGTTTAGAAATTCTGCATCTATATGTGGTGTAGTTGTACTAATACCAGAAGCTGATATATTAGAGGCTAGACTTACAAAAGTACTTGATTTATTTCAACAGTTAAATATGTGCCTTCATAAAGAAAATTTTAGAGGAAGTATCACTTTCTTTATCTCTAAAAGCTTTTTAGGAAGAACAGAAAAACAAATATATAATGTGATTAGAAAAAAATACGAACAATTGTGTGAAAGCCCAGAAAATAATATACAAGATAAAGCTTGGTTATTTGAAGAATTGCTAAAAGGAGAAGGAAAAAATATTCATCTTTGTAAACCACTTGAAGCAGAACAAAGAGAAGGATTATTAAAAGAAGTAATAAAATTAGAAGAAGTAAAAGATAAAACATCAGCATTCCAATACCCAATCAGTGCAGATGCAAGATTAGTTTTAGATACATTAATAAAAGATATTCAAGGTGGTATAGTATCTAGACTAGAAGTTTATGTTAAAGAATATACAGAAGACTTTATTGAAAAGGTTGAAAGAGTAACAATGATTCAAGAAATGTCAAAATATGATAGAGTAGTAGACATATTTAAAAACTGGTTAGAAAGTTCAGTTAATACAGCTAGTATTACTTTAGATAAATTTATCAATTTATTGTCAGGAGAAAGTGGATTATTCTTGGAAGATGCATGTATAAAATTACAAAATGAGATAAAGAGAAACTTAGATATAATTAAAGATTTAAATAAATATACAGACCATGGAGATGCTGAAATCTCACTATCTTCTGTATATATGGAATCTATTATAGAAAAAACAAGTAAAAGTATAATGGAACAAAAATTTATTATTATAAGAGAGAAAGTAGAAGAGATTTTAGTTTCTTATGAGGTACAAAAACAAGTATGGACTCTATCAAATAGAGATAAATTGATGGAAGTTGCAAATAAAGCAGACTACATATACAGTAAACGTGATTTTGAGCCTATTTTAAAGAATCTTGCAGATAGAAATAGTGAAGAATTAGAAGACAATATAACAAGATTAAATGCATATGGAGAAAAAGGTAATGAAATAATTAGAAATCTTGTAAGTAAATATATTTTAACTCCATTTATAATAAAAGCATTTATACTTAAAGAAAAGACAGTCATAGAAGTTAAAGCATTAATTAAAAATTTGGTAATTAGCAGTGTTCTAGAGGCTTTTAGGAATAGAAAAGTGGGAGAGGATGTCTCTACAATTATGTTTTCAGCTAAAGACACTATCTATATGGATGATAATCTTGGAATGGATTTTGCATCAGAAAAAAATATCATTATTTCCTGTAAGAACCTTGATGTAAGTAGTAACACTAAGATTAATGTAAGTGGAAAGAGTGGAAATATTATAGATAATTCTATATATGGAAGAAATGGTGAAGATGGTAGAGATGCAGGAAATATTTATTTATACATTAAAGAAGAAATTAAAAACTATCGCCCTACACTAATAGCAAATGGCGGAAATGGTTCAAGAGGAACAGATGGTAAAAATGGTGAGACTGGAAATGTTGGTAAAAATGGAACTGATGCAGGATATACAAGTAATTTCCATGGACAAATGTTTAAAGGTTATTTTGCATCAGGAACGAGTGGTACAAAAGGAGATAATGGCGGAAAAGGAGGAAATGCTGGAAGAGGTGGAAATGGAGGAAGCAAAGGAAAGATTTACTTCTTGGCAGATTCAGATGAAAAGAGAGATAAGTTAATCAGCTGTTGTGATATAACAGTAAGAGATGGAGAAAGAGGTCCAGATGGAAGACCAGGTTCTGGTGGAAATGGAGGAAAAGGTGGTTATCATGGTTATAATACACTTTCATTCTCTCCAAGTGCTATAGATTCCACTGTATACTATACAGGATATTTTACAAGTTGGGATTATAAGCTAACTGGTATTGCTAGCTATCGTATAACTCTTGAAGGTGGAAGTTGGAACGAAGGAAAAGAAGGTCCATCAAGAGAGTATGCTGATTATGGAGATAGAGGAGAATATGGAGGATATAATAATCCAAATTCTAAAGTATCAACAGCAGTTTTAAAAGTAGAAGAAAGCTTTATTAAAGATAAATATCAAAACTATTGTGCTGAAGTATAGAAAGGGATGAACATATGGCAAATGAATTGTACAATGGAATCATAAATCTTTTAGAAGATGGAAGGCATGAACTGGAAAGATACAATTTAGAAGAAAAATCGATTTTGTTATTCCTGGGTGCTTCAGGAGTTGGGAAAAGTACTTGTATCAACTATTTAAAAGGCTGTGAGATGGAAGAAAAAACAGATGCGGAAACTGGACAAGTATATATCACAGCTAAAGATTCAGCCGTTGATATTGGAAATGGTGTATATTCTAAGACTTTATGCCCAGAAGTTGTAGATATTGAAAATAAAGCATTTTCTTTATGCGATTGTCCTGGATTTTTTGATAATCGTGGAGCAGAGTATATGATTGCAGGAGCAATGCTTGTAAGAGAAACCATCTCTGCATCTTCAAATGTAAAAGGAATAGTAGTCATTTTAGACTACCAGTCTTTACTGGACTCCAGACATACACTGTTAATCGATACAGCTAAAAACTTAAAAGATATGTTTAATGAATATACACAGTATAAGGAAAATTTTTTCTTTCTTATCAATAAAATACCCAAGCCACTTAGTAGTAGCGTAACAAAAGAGAAAGTTAAAAATATACTGAAAAAAGTAAAAGAAGACCTAGATAATCAAGAAAAAGATTATGAAGGTTATAGAGAACTAGTATATTTGTTAAATGTGATACTATCAGATAATGTGTCTATAGAATTGTGTAATCCACTAGATACAAAGCCAGAAAATCTATTGGGAGAACTAGAAAAACTTCCAGCCACTTTCAAGAAAACGGATATGGGATTGATGCTTACTGCTTCTTGTAAAATAGAGGTACAAAAAGCTGTTGATATAACATATAAAGAACTAGAAAAACTTTTACCTTCTTATATAGAAAGTGTAAAAAAGGCGTTAGAAGATTCTATTTCTATTTTATCTTCTATAGAAAATCTAAAAGAGAAAAAAGCTCAGTTGGAACAAATGAGTCAGAGTTTAGACAAAACAAACAGTATTGAAGGACTCATGAGTTTTGTGCAAGAACTTTTCTATGGGGATGGTGTACAAAAAGTAAATATATTAGAAAAAATACGCCTTGTTTTAGAGTTAAATAGTTATTGTAGAGAAACTAATATTGTCGGTCTAAGTGAATTGTTAAAGTCATTATTAAATACAACACTAGAAGACACATTAAAATGTATTAAATACTGGATAGCAGAGAAGGAATTTGAAAAAGGAGAAGCTGAGAAGCTTCTAGATGCAGAATATAGAAGAGAAAAAATCCGAAATTCTACATATATAAAATCATATGAAAAAGAGAAAGTGCTTTCTATATATATTCCTGTACCTAAAGTGAATTTATCAGATTTGACTAAAATCATATCTGACTATAAACTTAATGAATTGTCATCCATATATATGTATGGAGAGTGTGAACTAAAAGTAGATTGTGATATGAAGAAGGAAGTTTTTTCAGGTAAAAACATAGTTCTATTGATTGAAAAATTATGTATACCAAAAGGTTCTTATTCAATTAATGTTTCTGGAAATGATGCAAAACAATTGGATGGAGAAAGTTCTATTTATAACGGAATGAATGGAAGAGCTGGAAATAATGCAGGAACTTCAGGCGATATTTTAATATCTTTTAAACATATACAAAAAGAAGGAGAACTTAAGCTTTATACTGATGGTGGACAAGGTGGAAATGGTCAAGATGGAAAAGTAGGAGAAACAGGAGCACCCGGAATAGCTGGAGCAAATGCAAAACTAGGTTCTAAACCAGAGAAAAAAGAGTTTACTAAGGAGAAACGTACAAAATACTATATAGTAGAAGCAGAAAAAGGAAAACAAGGAAATACTGGAGGAACAGGTGGAGATGGTGGAAATGCTGGTCTTGGAAGTAAGGCTGGACAGATTTATCTCCTTGGAGAAGCAACAGTTCTAAAAAATTCTATAAGCCAAAGAGATGGAAGACATGGCTTAGCAGGAAAAGGAGGTTCTGGAGGAGCAGGTGGAGCTGGAGGTCTTGGAGGAATCCGAGGAATTTTTGAAGAAACAATAAGATATATAGGGACTTCTGTTCCAATAGATGATAGTGACAGAAACTATTACTATTTTGATAGATATGTGATAGGGCGTGGTTCAGACAGTAAGGAAACAGCAGATGATGGAAAGGCATTAGATGCTCTTTATACAAAACACAAGGACTGGACAATTAAAAAGCTTGCAGACTCAGGTTTAGATGGAGCACAGGGAAAAGAAGGACATCCTGGAAAATCATTAGTAGAAAACGAATTGCTAAAGCAGGAGTATTCTCTATCACTGGATACATTTTTCTATCAATTCTTTGAAAGATTTGGTTTTTCTGGAAGTAAAGGATATAGAAACCTTAAACTTTTATGTGCAGTAGGAATTTTAGAAGCGGATATTTTAGAAATTTCACATATCTATGAGATTTTTAATGCAGTTGAGAAAGTGGAAATGCAGTTAAATAGAGAAATTCTTCAGAAGTATTATAAATCTGACAAGAAAAATAAAGACGTAATTTCTTTAGATTACATGCATATGAAGAAAGAATTTTATCAAGAAGGAAAAGAGATTTATGGCTATCTTATAAATAAATTGATGCACTCTAATAGAATTGAAGCTTTTGTAGAAGAAAATCAGAATTTTAGTGAATGGAGCATGATTTTATTTGCACTTGAACAGAAAGCAGCATTTTATATGCAGATGATAGAAGAAGATGAAATTGGAGGAAATCGTGTTACAGATATTCGTACTCTGACAGATTATCTAGAGAAGACTTTAAAAGAATTAGAACAAGGAAAGAAAGAAGAACTAAAAGAGGCATATTTCAATACCTATAAGGAAAGTGTCTTAACTCAAATTGACTCAGGAAATCAACAAATAGAAGTTTTGAAAAAAGAGCTTGAAAATAAAATGCTTTCTGTTGGAGCAAAAATGAATCTGTTGATTCAAGAAATTCTAAAGCTAAAAGAAGATGAAAAAGAAGATATAAAAAAACTAGAAGAAAAGAAGGAAAAACTTCAGGAACAAATGAAAACACAGCTAATTCTTTCTGGAATACAGAGTGCGTTGAGTCTACTGACATCATTAAGTGGTGTTGGTCAAGCTTGTCTGGGAGCTTTTGATAGTGCAAAATCTTTAAAAGAAAATCTTTCAGCTAAAGAAGAAGAGTACCAATGGACTAACAGAATGATTAATTTTTCAGATTTTAAAATGGATTCCGAAGGTATGAGTTTTGTCCTTGGAACTCAGTTAAATGAAGATAGAAAGAATGCTTTAGGAGCAATGACAAATAAACTAGTCGGTGTTGATGATGGAAAAATAGATAATTTTAATAAGATTAAAGAGATTATGACTAAGTCTTTAGATAATGGTGATTACCAAGGTAAAGAAAATGACATTGTAGTAGCAAAAAATGGTTTGGACGATGGTGAGTATGAAAAGATATACTCAAACATTCAGAAAAAAGAAATGGGTATGTTGGAAGCAAATTATAGTAATAAACAACAAAAAGATAAGTTGGCCGCACTAGAGAAGTGTAAAGCCTCTATTGAAAGACAACAACGAACAGCTACTATTAAAAATGCATTAAGCATTGGTAGTGCAAGTTGTTCTTTTATCAATACAGCAATTAGTAGTGTTAATAATTGTCTAAATGTAAAAGCTAGTTTTGAAGATAAAATAAAAGTAATCAAGGATGCGATTAAGACAAAAGAGGATAATATTAAAAAACTAGATAATTTAAATACTCAGATGGCAGAGTTCAAAGATAAAACATTGAAAGAATCTATTATACCATTTGTAGACGGTTTTGATACTACAGTTAAAAACCAAGATATTTTTGAAAATGAGATAAGCAGACTAAAAATGAAAGATGTCTTAACTGAATTGAGTAAGAAGTTTGAAATCTTGAAAATGGAAAATGCAGAGGATATTTCTGGGATTTTCAAAAAAGTACAGGATATGATGGATGCTCAGATTATTATTACTGATAAGATTGATAAGAAAAAAGACAATCTTGCAATGGGAGAACTGATTTATCAGATGTCAGACAGTGGTAACCAAATGAATGAGTATCAGAAAAAGCTTATTCATCAAATTGAATTGAATCAGATTAGATATTTGTGCCAAGTGGAGGCAGCAGCTTTTCAATTATGGACGTTTCCATTTGGAAGCAATATAGTAAATATCTTAAATAGATGCCATGTAGGGATAACAGAAAATGAAGATGAGGTGCTAAAGCAGGCAAAGGAACAAAATAGACAAATTAAAGAGTTTTTAGCTCAAGATACTTATCAATGGCAAAAAACAGACAATCATATTTTAAAAATACCATTAGCAGGAAGCTTGGCTGGAAAATCACGTGTGGGATTTGAAAATACATTTTCTTTATATGATTGTAATGAAGAAGAAGTGAAAAAGCTTTTGACAGGAGAAGAAATTAGCTTTGAAATTCCAATAAATCAAAACTATGATGCAATGAAATATGTAACTATTTATGCAAATATACCTAATCTTAGACGAAATATTTTAGATGATAGTGTAAACATAAATGTACATATGCATTTATATGATAAAGGATATTTTTCTCTATATGATGATAACAAAGATACGTATTATCAATATGTATTTCCACAAAATTATATCGATATTACACATGGATTGGATGTTAAATATAGAAAAGATGATGATTCAGATTCAGTAAACTCTATCTGGTCTTCAATAGAAGATAAAGGAATAGAAAAGTTTAAAAATGCAGGATTAAACTCTGGTAGAAGCCCATATTCTATGGCTAAGCTTTCTTTGAGAGCACATTTTAATAAGAAGCTTTCTTATGACTTATTGACAAGTGAGCAAAGTAAAAAGCTAAAGTCATATTTTGAGAAGAGTAGCGAAGATGCATGGAATGAGAGTATAGAGACCTTTAAAAAACTTGGATACATTGATAAAAGAGGAGTCTTGCTAAAAAACTGGTCTGAAATTAAAAAAGATATGGATAATGATGGAGAAATCATGAAGTATTTCTCTATATTACAGGCTGATTTGTGGGAAAAGATTATATATGGACAGATGAGTATACTGAAAGAGAATATACCAAATCTAACAATTGAGTTTATTGGTTGTGGTATTTATGTAGAGTCTGAATTTAGCTATCTAAAACAAAATGAACTAAAATGCTATGAACAGAGATTGATTGAAATATAGCAGTTTTAAGTGAGGTAGCAATATTATGGAAACTTACCTTTGATATTGAGAAGTAATATTGAAGTAGGTTGATTTTAGTTATAAAATTTAGTCAAAAAAGCACTTTTAAATATTATTGTTTAAGAGTGCTTTTTTTAATATGAATTATAAATTTTTTAGATAGAAATGTGTTATACAAGGGGGTTTAATTGTAATTATAAGTATTAGGTTTATCTAATAAATTTGTCATACTGTTTAAACTTATTCCAACAGTAGAAGCATTATGTAAAAATGCGGATGTACTTGGTCTAATAAAGCCACCTACACCAAGAAAAATCAGACCTAAGTTGAAAGCAATAATAAATTTAGAACTTAAACCAATTCTTTTCATAAGTTTATTGCTAATTTGTTTTAAAACAATTAAATTATTTAAGTTATCTGCTGATATAGTAATATCTGAAATTTCTCTTGCTATTTCAGCACCTTCACTCATTGCAATTCCAACATCTGACTCAGAGATAGCAGGGGAATCGTTGATTCCATCACCAATCATAATAACTTTACGACCTTTTAGTTTTTCCTCTTTAATAAAATTGGCTTTGTCCTCTGGTAGAACTTCTGAATAATATTCATCCACTCCAATTTTACTGGCTATAGACTTAGCTGTTTTTTCACTATCACCAGTCATCATTACAATTTTTTTGAGTCTATATTGTCTTAAGTTTGAAATTACATCTTTAGCTTCTGCTCGTAAAGGGTCACTGATACAAATAACAGCTGATAATTTTCCTGATATTGCCATAAATAGGTGAGAATATTCGTCTGAAAGATTATTATATTTATACTCCTCGCCATCTGGTATAATACATTTTTCATCTTCAAATACGAAGTGTTTACTACCTATTATGACCTTTTTATTATCGACTTTTGTTGAAATACCATGTGCAATAATATATTCGACTTCTGTATGCATTTCCTTATGACTGAGACCTTGTTTTTCAGCTTCATGAACTACTGCATTAGCTATAGAATGTGGGAAATGTTCCTCTAAACAAGCAGCTAGTCTTAACATATCTTTTTTATTATAATCTTGGAAGGTAATTATATCTGAAACAGTTGGTTGAGCCTTTGTCAATGTGCCTGTTTTATCAAACACAATAGTATCTGCATAGGCAACATTTTCAAGGAATTTCCCACCTTTTACAGCAATATTATAATTGTTACATTCTCTCATGGCTGATAATACAGAAATAGGGATAGAGAGTTTTAATGCACAAGAAAAATCTACCATCAAAATAGAAAGTGCTTTTATAGGGTTTCTAGTAACTGCATAAGTAAATAGAGTTCCTAAAAAACTATATGGAACTAAGGTATCCGCTAAATGTTCAAATTTTCCTTCTACAGAAGACTTAAGTTTCTCAGATTCTTCAATCATAGTTACAATTTTTTGAAATCTGGTAGTACCAGCCTTTTCTTTGACACACATTACAATATTACCTTGTTCTATTACAGTTCCAGCATATATGTAAGAGCCTTCTCTTTTATTAACTGCAAGAGATTCACCTGTAAGAGAGGCTTGATTAATCATTGCTTCACCAGATTCAATAACTCCATCTAATGGAATCATATTTCCCATATTTACACTAACTAAATCGTTTTCTTTTATTTCTGAAATTGGAACTAAAATTTCAGTATCATCATTTTTTAACCATACTTTTTCAATATTTAACGACATACTTTGAGCTAAATCATCTATAGATTTTTTTCTAGTCCATTCTTCTAGTAATTCGCCTATACCAAGAAGAAACATCACTGACCCAGCTGTGTTTATGTCTTTTCTAAAAATGGAGATACCTATTGCAGTTGCATCCAAAACAGAAATTTCTATCTTTTTATTTAATAAAGAAGAGATACCTTTTTTGAAATATTTTATAGAGTGAAGTCCTATAAAAAAAAATCTTAAAGATTTTGGAAAAAATATCTTAGATACACTCTTTACCAATAGCTTATTTACTAATTTATCTCTGTAGTAATTATTTAACTCTCTACCAGTATGTTCAGGGACTAACTTTTCTATTTCACTATTGTTAAAACTGAACTTAGTGATTTCTTTTATTATCGAGTTTCTTTCACCAGTGTAATAAACAACAGCGTCACCAGTTCTATCATAAACTTTTGCTTTGGTAACACCATTTATAGAAGTCAAATAATATAGTAGAGTATCTGCCTGTTTGTTATTCAATTTACCAAGCTGTAAATCAAAACGTATACGACCTCTGATTTCATGCTTTATATAAAGATTCAATTTACTTCCTCCTGATACTATTAATCATAATACTTGATATTATTAATCATAACACCTGATAGTATTAACCATAATAATCGTTAAATTTATTCTGCTGTGCAAGTACTATTTTTTTCTTCAGTACCATTTCCCTTGATGTCTTCACATTTAATGCTATCAGAATCAGTATCTTTTTCTACAGTTTGTACAGTTTCATCTTTAAGAACTTCTTGTACAACTTTAGCATCTTCTTGTACATTTTTTGCTTTAGATGAAGATAATTCTTCTAGTTCATTGATTTCTTTTGCTTCAGCTAAAATATCTTCCATATTTTCTTGGATTTTAGTAGTTGTCTCGAGAACAGAATCCTTAACTTTCAACGCTCCAGCAGTTGCTTTAGTACAAGATTTTTTTACACAATCACTTGAAAGTATTTTTACACCTACAGTACCTAAAAGTACTCCTTCTAAAAATATCCCTGTTTTTTTCATTTTTAAAATATTCATTTTATCTTATCCTTTCATTAAGTTAAATTTTATATATCTTGTGTATAGAGTAATAAATGCTAAAAATAGAGTATATGTTTTACAAAAGTAGTACTATATAGTTCTATTATATTTTGAGAGTCCTATATGCTTTTGCATAGTCCTATATATTCTTGTATAGTTTTATGTGTTTTTTATATAGCCTCTATAATTATCTTATATTTTAATAATTCTATTATGTTTTAGAGAATTCTCATATATTTTAGAGAATTCTTGATATTTATTTCGAAATTTAAAAGTTAATAATAATTATTATTAATAGAATTGTAAAATCATATGACATTTATTACCATTTATGCAATTAAGTATAGCACGCATGAATGTAATTTTCAACAGAAAATGATAATTTATATCAATTAATTGGCTTATTTTATGAAAAATATTATTTTATCACTACTCAAGGCTCAATTATTGAAAGTTTTATTTGTAACATATTCCTATAAGTATTACATTGTTTAGAGGAACAAACTTATTCTTGTTTATAGTTGATTTTATTATATTAAATCTAGTTTCTAAACAATATTTGATTATGCAAAATTCTATGAAGCAGGAACCCTGTGACTTTAGTCATAGGAGATTCAGGATAATAGGTATATATGATGTTGAAAAGAAAAAGGAGTTATTAGAATAAAAGTTCAGGTAAAATATGGAAAAACATATGTTATGATATTTATATCAAGAAGATGTAACCTATAATTTAAGAGTGGAGTTCATACTGAGATAAAACCTACTTCCTAATGAAAGGAGCTGGGAAGTAGGAATAACTTTTTACTTAATGTAATAGTTGGCGTTGTTGCTAGTTTAATATTTTACTTAATCTGCAAAGTATTTATAAAAGTAAAAAGCCACTCAACTCGTGGCAAGAGTAAAAGTGGCTGGGAATTTGATTTTAAAATCAAGTTCCATAAGTTCAAATAGTTTCATTTAATTATGAACTTCACTCTATGACGAAATAGATTGTAGTTCTTCTTGCTTTTATTATACCACAAATTGGTACAGCTATTTAAAAACAATATTTTTACTCTTATAGGAATTTGTTAAGTATAGTTATCCTTTTATGAGTGCATTTTCGATTGCTTTTTTTATAACTTTGCTTGAATTTGTTGCACCTGATACAGCGTCTACATCTACTTTTTGCTTGTTAAGTACTTTATCAATAACTTTTTCTGCTGTTTTTCCTCGTTCATTTTTATGTTCCAAAAGATTAATGTTTGAAATTTTACCACTCTTTACAGTGACTTCTACTTTAGCAGATATGATATTTACATTACATTCTCCAACATAGGTTCCATCAGCAATGGCAGAGATATTTATTTTTTTAAAGGTCATATTTTCCACTGTTTGTTTGTAATCTTTAACTTGTTTTAAATATATTCCAAGGCATGCAAGTCCTATCAGCAAAACTATAACGATAATACGATAAATGATTTTTTTCTTGATTACTTTCATTTCTAATACCTCTCAATCCTTTTAGTTAGAGTATTTGGTAATTGTTTTGAATATCTCTAAAGTTGATTGTCATTTTTGTTTTAATGGAATTTCAGATATATTCAAATATATAAAGTGATGATGTCTATTATAAGAAATTGTATAGTTGTATATTTGTAGATTTATCTTATCTATTTAGAAATAGAGCGATAAAGCATATCAAATCCGTATTTAAGAAATTCATGTTTAGAAAGTTTTACTTCTTGTTTGATATAAGCTTCTTTATTTGCTGCTGTCTGTATAATGCCAGATAACATTCCCCAAAGTGAAAATATAGTAGGCATAATTTCAATATCTTCTCTAAGTTCACCTGATAAGATACCAGCCTTTAGTAACTGCTTTATTTTCTCATTGATTTCTTCACCAACACGAAAGGTTTCTTTTTCCTCAGGTAAGTAGTCAGTATTTTCAAAGTCAATGTTGATTTCATCGAGAGCTATTTTAAAATAAAATGGAAATTCTTCTTGATATTTTAATAGTGCATTGCAGATAAAGTCATATCTTGTTTTTGTACTTTTTTGTTCTTCTAGAGCAGAAGTGATGTATGTATGCAGTTTTTTCATGCTTTCAAGTACTAATACACCAACAATTTCTTCTTTGTTTTTAAAATATACATATAAGGTTGCTTTACTATAACCAGCTTTTTTTGCAATATCATCCATTGACGTTGCTTCAATTCCTTTTTGCATAAATAAAACTTGAGCAGCAGAAGCAATATTTTCACGATGCACACTTTTTGGCTCTTTTTTTCTTCTTCCCATGTCATATTCCTTTCATAAAATTAATTAAACTATTAGTTTAATTATAATTAGGTTTAATTTTTTTGTCAATTGCTATTCTAAAACTTACTGCATAAAAAAGCACCAAAGATATGACAACATAGTATTTATCATTCTTTGGCGCTATTTATATTAAATTATTTTATTTATGTTTTCCTGCTATATTTTTTTGTATGTTTAAATATCTTAAAGATAGAGGAATTTACAAAAATTCATTAAGTAATTACAGAGCATAAAGCATTTAAGTATTTACAGGTTACAAAGCATTTAGGTATTTACAGATTATAAAGCATCTAGGTATTTACAGAGCATAAAGCATTTAGGTATTTACAGCTTACAAAGCATTTAAGTATTTACAGATTGTAAAATTAAAAATAGCATTTATTGTTGTTTTATTTATCTAAAATTCTAATACTGTCGTTTTCAATTAATATTGCTTGATTATCATTAATGTTTTTTAATTCTAAAGTTTTAGAATATGCATTTACTATTTTTTCTACAGATTTTCCAAATTCCCAGTTTTGGAAATGTGGTACTACATAAAAATCAATTAAATTCAAACCAGAATAGTCTTTTAAGGAAGGAGCCTTTTCTATATCGTCCATTTCAGATGAATATTCAATATTAGGGGCAACAACAATGGCACCTGCTGACTCTCCTATATAAAATTTCCCTTTGTTTATTTCTTCTATCAACAACTTATCTGCACCTGTTCTTTTTAATTCTTGTAACAAGAAAAAAGTATTACCACCTGTTACATATATATAGTCATTTTTTTCTAATTTATCTTTAATTGTTTCATAGGTCGATGTGGAAATTTCTAGTTCATCAACAATTAATCCTAGTCTTTTTAATCTCCATTTACCTATTCTAACAAAAAAGCCTAATCTTTCTACAGTACTTGCGGTTGGAATATATGTTACTGTTTTATTTTTTAGATTAGGCTCAACTGTTTTTAATATATTTGAAACATTTTGGAACATAGATACCAATAGCATTTTTTTCATAATATTCCCCCTTTGTTTTTTATTTACTGAGAGATAAATATTTATTTTTTTATAATATTACAAATATCTGGAATATAGAGTGTTATATATAGTAGAGCAAATAAAGTTGTTAATAGAGGGTTAAGACCTAAAACTAAGCTAATTCCTATATCTATAAACAATCCTATTGTAAATTTGATACCTTTATTAAGTTTCAATCAAATCACCATCCTTTTCTTTTTTATTACCCAATTTAACTAAAAATATATACTAATTAAATTATAAGGGATAATTTGTAATTAGGTCATAAAAGTGTTTTTTATGATTAGATATAAATTCATATAACATATGTAAAAGAGAGTATAATTTGTAGTTATAATTATAAAATGGAATTTATGATAATAATAATAAAATTATATAACATATGCAAAATAATATTGTACTTAATGTCTTTAGTCTTAATGTAAATATATATAAGTGATGCTGAAATCACTACTCTTGGAAGAATAGACGCTAATAAGGATAAAAATAAATTAAAATTTGGAAAACCAACACTAGTATAGTGAATGAGTAAAAAAGTTATGAGATTGACTATAATTGCAATCTTCATTACAGTGTTATTTTTCATATCTAGTACATTAGAAGCAATGTTAAAAAACATACCTCTAAATATTAATTCTTCTATAAATGGTATGTATGTGAAAGAAGCTATAAAAATGGCAAGACTAAGCTCTGTGTCAGAACCATATTCCTTTGTTAAGCCATATATAATTACTGCTAGTATTTTACAAAATACTATAGATATTATTAATAGTGATAATGTCAATGAGATATATTTTTTGTCAGAGTTTAAAAAACTTTTTATAGAAAGCTTTTTGTATGAATCCTCTAGTATACCTTCATTATATACTTTAGCTAATATGAATACGATTATAAAAGAAATTATAAAAGTTGACATAGAATTAATCGTTTGATTTGAGAACAATTTATTAGTTGATTCAAAAGCTGAAGCAATAAGATATACGAAAACTATTAATATAGATACTAGTATTGCTCCAAAAAGATTTAAAAAATACTTTTTTATGTTTGAAAAATTCATAAATCCTCCTTAAAATAATTAACTTAAAAAAATTAATAAAATAATCAATTTAAAAATAATTAACTTAAAAATAATTAATAAAACAATTAGTTTAAAAAT
>NZ_JAGWCS010000002.1:0-97869 GCF_020657705.1 Clostridioides sp. ZZV15-6598
ATTTGAAAAAGAGACTATGACTCATGAAGAATTAAAAGATTTGTTATATAAAAAGACCATCAGTTTAATTATATTTTGAAAATTAAACTAACAGTCTTTATATTTTAATATAATTTGTTATTGAGAATTTTTGCTTCTAAAACGTTTAATTTTAAAGCATTTTGATATATTTTAAGTATTTAAATTCTGTGTAAACTTAATTATTAATTTTAATGTAGTAATTATTTAAAATACTATCAAACTAATTTACAGCTTCTTTTCCTATTAAATCTTTTAATTCTTCATGAGTCATAGTCTCTTTTTCAAATAGGAACTTAGAAACAGAATGTAAATCTTCAAGGTTATCCTTTAACATCTCTAAAGTTTCTTTATAGCAACTTTCAACTATACGATTAGCTTCTTTTTGAACCTTATCACATAAGAAAGTCTTATCATTTCCATCAATAGTCATAAATCCTAAATTACTCATACCATACTCACAAACCATTTGGTTAGCTATCTCAGTGACTTTCTTTAAGTCATCCTTTGCTCCTGTAGATTTATGATTAAATATTAGTTCTTCTGATGCTTTTCCAGCAAGTAATATTTTTATTTTTCCAACCAACTCATCTCTAGTATAAATATATCTATCTTCATCAGGTAATTGAAGAACATAACCTAATGCTTGTCCTCTAGGTACTATAGATATTTTTTGTATAGGACAAATTCCAACGATATCACTTACAAGAGCATGTCCAGCTTCATGATAAGCTACTATCTTTTTCTCTTTTTCAACTAATGAAGAGTTTTTAGATTCTAATCCTGCAATAACTCTTTCAAGTGCTTTGTCGAAATGTTCTGCTGTAATATATTCACTGTCATCTCTAACTGCAAATATAGCTGCTTCATTTGCTATATTTGAAAGATGGGCTCCATTGAAACCGTGAGTTTTTTTAGCTAAAAGTTCTAGATTTACAGATTTGTCTATAGGCTTGTCATCTGTATGTACCTTTAGAATTTCAAATCTAGTGTGATAATTTGGTGCACCTATATGAATGTGTCTGTCAAATCTTCCTGGTCTAAGTAAAGCTTCATCTAATAAGTCAAGTCTATTGGTAGCACCTATTATTAATACATTGGAGTCTTTATTAAATCCATCCATTTCAACTAAAAGTTGGTTTAACGTTTGGTCTTTCTCATTGTTGCTTTCAAGATGTCTCTTTGCTCCTACAGCATCTATTTCGTCTATAAATATTATACTTGGAGCTTCTTTTCTAGCTTTTTCAAATAGCGTTCTTACCCTTTTTGCTCCTACACCTACATATTTTTCAACGAACTCAGAACCTGTAACATTGAAAAATGATGAGTTTGTTTCACCAGCTACAGCAGATGCAAGTAATGTTTTTCCTGTTCCTGGAGGACCATAAAATAATACACCCTTAGGTATTTTTGCACCCATTTTTTGATATTTTTGTGGAGACTTCATAAAATCAACTATTTCAAATAGCTCTTCTTTTACTTCGTCTAATCCAGCTACATCTCTAAATGTAGTTTTTGGTTTTGTAGAAAGTGAATCATCTGTTTGATTTTCTCTTTCCATTTTTGTCTGTGCAAAGACAGGAACTGGATTGTTAATTTTTTTAAAAAAGTTGTTTAGCATTTTCATATTCACACCTCAGGTAATTAATTATTGTTAATCAATTTTATATTTTCCATATTTACTATTTTTTATTATTTATTTTTTATGGAAAAAATATACATACAATCTAAATAAAAATAAATTTATAAATTTAACTGGAAAAAGTCATTTATGAATATGTACAAATTACCTTTATATACTAAAAAAATACGACAAATCAAGATAAGATTGAAATGATGAAAAAGCTATAATATAGATGTTAAAGGATGTAAAGTGAAGTATTCGGTATAAAATTGGATAAAGAAGTGTTTTAGGTATTTACTATATAAAGGAATAAAAGATTTTAAAGTTGAAGTTTAAATTTTGTAATTAAATTTTGTAATTAAATTTTGGAAAATGAGGGCAAAATAAATAGTACGAGCATATAATAAGTATTAGGAAGAAGAAATTAAATGCAAATGATATGTAGTCTACAAAAAATATATGCAGTTTTAAATAAAAAAACAGTTAAATTAGTAAAAATTTATTAAACTAAAAAAAATAGTTGCAAATAACTTAATTAAATGATATAGTAAATAAGGTAAGAATAAAACAAAGAAGAAGTCCGCTTCTCACCTTACGCCGATGGTTAGTAAGGTAAATATAAGTTAAAGCTTAGTACTAATTTAAGCTTGTTTAAATTTGGTAACTTATATTGCGGATGATTATGTCATCCGCTTTTTATTTTATATTTTATAAAAAATTTGGAGGTGTCCTACAATTAGCAAAGAATTAGCAATCAATGAACAAATAAAAGACAAGGAAATAAGAGTCCTTTCACCTACAGGTGAACAACTTGGAGTAATGCCTACTAAAGAAGCTCAAGCAATGGCTACTAGTAAAAACTTAGATTTGGTTCAAATCTCGCCAAATGCAAATCCACCAGTGTGTAAGATAATGGATTATGGAAAATTTAGATATGAGCAAGCGAGAAAAGATAAAGAAGCTAAGAAAAAACAAAAGACTATAGTTGTAAAAGAAGTAAGACTTAGACCAGGTATTGAACAAAATGATTTAAATACGAAAGCTAATAATGCTATAAAATTCCTTAAAAAAGGGGATAAAGTCAAAGTTGAACTTAGATTTAGAGGTAGAGAACTAGGACATAAAGATATAGGTAAAGAAGTTATGTTAAAGTTTTTAGAGATAATAAAAGAGTTTGGAGAACCAACAAAAGCCCCTGCATTTGAGGGTAATAATATGGTTGTAATTATAGATCCAAAAAAATAGATGATTAACTGAGAGGAGGAATTTGTCATGCCTAAAATGAAAACTCATAGAGGTGCAGCAAAGAGATTAAAGAAAACAGGAACAGGAAAGTTAAAGAGAGCTAAAGCTTTTAAAAAACATATATTAACTAAAAAATCTGCAAAAACTAAGATGAACTTAAGAAAATCAACTCTAGTAAGTGATGGAGATGCTAAGAGAATAGCACAATTATTACCATACTAGGATACGGATTATAAATAATAACTATAGAAGAGGGATATAAAAGGAGGTCATAACGATGGCAAGAGTTAAAAAAGCTATGAACGCTCGTAAGAAGCATAAAAAAATATTAAAACTTGCAAAAGGATTCAGAGGATCTAGAAGCAAATTATATAGACCAGCAAATACATTCGTAATGAAGGCATTAAAAAATGCTTATATAGGAAGAAAATTAAAGAAAAGAGACTTCAGAAAACTTTGGATACAAAGAATAAATGCAGCAGCTAGAATGAATGGAATCTCTTATTCAAGATTAATGAATGGATTAAAATTATCTGGTATTGAAGTTAACAGAAAAATGTTATCTGAAATGGCTATACAAGATCCAGATGGATTTGCTAAATTAGCAGAAGTTGCTAAAGCAAAATTAGCTTAGTATTAAATCATGAGATATAAAGTCTTTGAATTATGTAAATAATTCAAGGGCTTTTTTTATTTTTTGAGTATTATTTGTTTATATAAAATTTTTAATAAACTTGATTAAATATTATCAACATGATAATATTATCTTAGTAATAATAATAAGGAGGTAGTATAATATGAATGATAAACTTATGGATTGCCTTATAAATCCAGTTAAATGTAAGTTATTACTTGAGATTTATTCAAATAAGCAAACTACAGCAAAGCAATTAGCAGAGAAGTTTAAGGATATATCACAAGCCACACTTTATCGTTATCTTAATAAAATGTTAAAGGATAATATTATAAAGGTAGTTGAAGAAAATAAAATACGAGGAACTGTTGAAAAGGTATATGCTGTTAAGTCAGATATTGATGATGATGCAAAAAAAATGATAAATGAAAACTCAGCAGAAGCATATGTGCAGCTGTTTACTCAATACATGATGGCATTTATGAAGGAGTTTTATGATTACGCTAAAAGAGAAGAAAAAGATATTTTAAAAGATGGTTCTGGTTTTTCTGTCTGTCCAATATATGCGAATCTAGAAGAAATAACTGAAGCAACTAGAAAGATTAGTGATATACTAGAGCCTTTAAGAAATAACTCACCAGAAGAAGGACGCAAAATGCACTCTATAGGATTGATAATTACACCTCCTAAAGAAGCATAATTGAAAATAAATAATTTATGGAGATATTTTTTCTTTGCTTTTGGAGTTGTATTAAGTAATTATCTAGGAAATAGCGTTAAAATAAAGATAGCAGTTTGATTTATATATCGAATTGCTATCTTTATTTTAGCAGGCTAAACTTTTTAAATGTATATCAAGCTGACATGTAAAGTGATATTATATATTTAAGGAAAAAATTACAATATCTATAGGCATATATTTAAAGCAAAGGGGTTGAAACATATGAGATTGATTACACGTTCTGATTTTGATGGATTAGTTTGTGGTGCATTATTAAAAGAAGCAGGTATCATTGATAATTGGAAATTTGCTCATCCTAAAGATTTACAAGATGGGTTGGTTGAGGTGACAGAAGATGATTGCCTTGCTAATGTACCATTTGTAGAAGGGTGTGGTCTTTGGTTTGACCATCATTCTAGTGAATTTGAGAGAAATGAGCTTAAAGGAAGATATAAAGGCGAAAGTCGCATTGCTCCTTCTTGTGCAAGAATTATTTATGAGTATTATGGTGGAAATGAAAGATTTTCTCATTTTAATGAAATGTTAGAAGCAGTAGACAAAGTTGATTCTGGAAATCTTACTATAGAAGAGGTACAAAATCCAACTGGATGGATTTTAATTGGTTATCTTATGGACCCAAGAACAGGGTTGGGTCGTTGGAGAGACTTTACTATATCTAACTATCAATTGATGGAAAAGTTAATTGATGCATGTAGAACTTTAGATACAGAAGAAATTTTAAATCTGTCAGATGTAAAGGAACGTATAGAAGTTTATTTTGAACAAACAGATAAATTTAAAGAAATGGTCGCTAAATACACACGTACAGAAGGTGATGTTATTATTTCTGATTTACGTGGAGTAGAGCCAATTTATACAGGTAATCGTTTCATGATTTACAGTATGTATCCAGAACAAAATATTTCTGCTTGGATTGTAAATGGAAAAGGTGGAAAAGGGTGTTCTGTAGCTGTAGGATATAGTATTTTAAATAGAACTTCAAATGTTGATGTTGGTAGTCTAATGCTTAAGTATGGCGGTGGAGGTCACAAAGCTGTTGGGACTTGCCAATTTAATGATGAACAAATAGACGAGCTACTTCCAATGTTACTTGATGAACTTGTAAATCCTAAGAAGTAATGGTCTAATTTATAAATTATAATATAAATAAAACAGAATTTCATTGTACCTTTTAATATAAGAAAATGAAGTGGTACAATGAAGTTCTTATCAGTATGCATATTGAGACATATCACTTTTACAACCATTCTAGTTACTTAACTGTTCAAATAAGATTTTATACTCGATTTTTTCCATATATTTTAATATTGCTATAATCTCATCATATCTATTTGTGTTAAATAAAAGTTTGTTATATGAAGTATACATTTAAAGTTATCTAATAGTATATTTAAATATCTTATTAAGGATGTTTAAATACAATGATATAAGAAATGAAATGTATATCTTTAAATTATGGATACATTTAAAGGGAATAATCTATTAGTCCAATGAATGTTGCTCATAATTCTATAACCTGCTATAGTTTAAAATAAAGCATGATATAAAATTTTATTATAATCTAAAAATTTACGAGGGGGGATTTTATGAAAATAAAATTTATTATAATGTCACTGATAGTGTTTTTAGTGGGATTGCTTGTGGCATGTCAAAGTACTAAAGATAAAGAAAGTAAAATAGAAGATGCAGAAGTAAAAATATTAGGAACAGGTGATTTGCATTCAGTTGTGACAGATTCTCTGGTTTCATATATAGATGAAGAAAGAGCGAAACATGAAAATCTACTTATGGTAGATGCAGGAGATTTTTTTGGTGAGCAAAGTAGAGAAATGTGGGAATGGCATTCTGGAAAAAAACTAATTAAGATTAAAGGTGGGCTAGCAGAATATGAAGATATAGTTAAGAATGCTCAAGATGAGGTACCTATAGTTAAAGACTTAACACAATTGAAATATGATGCTGTAGTACTTGGGGATAATGAATTTATTTCAAATGATAAGAAAAATCTTGATAAATTAGTTTCTGATTTTAAAAATAATAATATTCCATTAGTATCAGCAAATGTATATGAACAATCTGGAAAAAACTATGTACAACCGTATGTGATGAAAAATGTTAAGACAGATAAAGGTAATGTAAAAGTTGGAATATTAGGTCTTACTATAAAAGAAGTAGGAAAAATTTCAGGATTTAAAGATATTAAAGACGAGGCTGAATCAAGAGAACTTGGAGAACAATCTGAGTACAAAGGTAAATTATATGCAAATGATTTAGTAGAAGATGCAACGAAATGGATAAAAGTGATGAAGAAAGAAAATCCAGATATAATAGTTGCAGTTGTACATTCAGGGGAAGAACCTAAAAATTCTAATAATACAGGAAATAGAATAAAGGAACTAGCAACTACAGTAGATGGGATAGATGCAATATTAGCAGGTCATACTCATGAGAAAATAAAGCAACATACATATAAAAATAAATCTGGGCAGGAGGTAATTGTAACACAACCAGGTTCATATGCAGATAGTGTATCAGAGATTAATTTTAAATTAAATAAGAAAAATGGTGAATGGAATATAAAGGAAAAGAATAGTAAATTAAAAATAATTGATAAAGAAATAAATATAGTTGCCACTGCAGATTTACATTCACATTTTTCTGATGAATTAGCAGCTAGTCTTGTCAATGAACAAAGTAGTCAAATTGCACCTGTTGTAGTAGATGCAGGAGACTTTTTAGACCCTCAGACAGAAAAAATGATTAAATGGTATAACAAGTGGAAAACTATAAGGGCTAATAATACTGATACAGAGATTAGCAGATGTCCGATGGTCAATGATATGAAGCATGGCAGGTATGATGCAGTAGTACTTGGAAATCATGAGTTTGTATCTGAGAAAGATGAGTATTGGGCAGATGAGCGTCTTTTAGATGCTGTTATAGAAGATTTTAATAATGTGGCGATTCCTGTGCTATCAGCAAATATATATAAGAAATCTGGAGAAAACTATGTTAAACCATATATTATAAAAGATGTAGAGACAAATGAAGGTAAGGTAAAAGTAGGAATATTGGGTCTTACAATAAAAGAGGTAGGAAAAGGTCTTAAAAATGTAAATTTACAAGAGCAATTTCAATATAAAGACAAATTGTATGCAAATGATATAGTAGAAGATGCCAAGAAGTGGGTAAAAGTGATGAAAGAAGAAAATCCAGATATAATAGTTGCAGTTGTACATTCAGGAGAAGAACCTAAAAATCCAAAGCATCCAGGAAATAGAGTAAAAGAACTAGCAACTACAGTAGATGGGATTGATGCTATTGTTGCTAGTCATACTCATGAAAAGATAGATGAACATGACTATAAAAATAAGTCTGGAAGTAAAGTTATAGTCACACAACCAGGTGAACATGGTAAATACTATTCTAAAATTACTTTTAAAGTGAACAAAGAAAAAGGCTCATGGGTTATTAATGATAAATTTAGTAAAACGATTGAGGTTAAATAATTTTAGCAAGTTTATAGATAATATAAAAAATTTATAGATAATATATAAAGTGTATAAACAATATAAGGTATCTAATATTAGTATGATAGATAAGATGAATATATAAGACCATTTCCATATTCCATATAGAAAAATATTGTGAGTATACTATATGGAACCATATTTGAGAACTTAAGCATACTAGAGTAAGTCTTGTTTTGTAACTAAAAAGTAGAGAGAACTATATGTAGATTTATTTAAAAAGGAATTTACATATAGTTTTTTTAGTATAATAAACAGTACAAACTTATATAGTAAAGATAAAGTATAAGAGTAAATTTTATTATCATCAAAAAAATTAGGGGGGAGGCTTTTATGAAAATAAAATTTATTATAGTTACATCAATAACATTTCTAATAATATTATTAGTCGGGTGTGAAAGTACTAAAGATATAGAAATCAATGTACTTGGTACAAGTGACTTACATTCAATAGTCCCAGAAAACCTAGTTTCTTATGTGCAAGAAGAGAGAAAATATGATGAAAACTTGCTAATGGTCGATGCAGGTGATTTTTTTGACATACAAAGTATTGATATGAATGGATGGTCTACTGGTCAAAAACTAGTACGATTTAATGATGGTATGCCAGAATTTAAAAAGATAGCTGAGCCACGTGAAGGAGAAGTTCCTATAGCTAAAGAAATGGCAAAATTAAAATATGATGCAGTTACATTCGGAAATCATGAGTTTGTTTCTAATGATAAGCAAGGTCTTGATAGCTTAGTCTCTGATTTTAAAAATAATAACATACCATTGGTATCTGCAAATATATATGAACAATCTGGAAAAAACTATGTAAAGCCATACATAATGAAAGAGGTCAAAACAGAAAAAGGAAATGTAAAAGTAGGTATACTTGGACTTACTATAAAAGAAGTAGGAGAACGTTCAAGATTTAAAAGCTTTGAGCAAGATAAAAAAGCTAGAGCACTTGAAGAACAAGCACAGTATAAAGGAAAATTATATGCAAATGATTTGGTGGAAGATGCAAAAAAATGGGTAAAAGTTATGGAGAAAGAAAGTCCAGATATAATCGTTGCCATTGTACATTCAGGTGAAGAGCCTAAAAATCCTAAAAACCCAGGAAATAGAATAAAGGAGCTGGCAACAACAGTAGAGGGAATAGATGCTATTGTAGCTGGTCATACGCATGAAAGGATAGAGCAACATACATTTAAAAATAAATCTGGTGAAGAAGTGATAGTGACACAGCCTGGAGCTCATGGTGATAGTGTATCAAAGATTAATTTTAAGTTGGATAAGAAGAATGATAAGTGGTTTATAAAAGATAAGCACAGTGAATTAAAGGTATTTGGAAAAGAAGTAAATATAATTACGACATCTGGTTTACATTCAAATTTTTCAGATGAACTGGCTGTTAGTTTATTTAATGAAAGATATAGAGCTGTACAGCCAATCTTTATTGATACTGGAGACTTTTTTGATGCTAATACAAAAGAAATGACTAAGTGGTCTAAAGAATGGCAGTATAATACAAAAAAAGGTATTCATAAAAGAATAAACGAATGGCCTATTGTTTATCTAGGCTATGATGCTGTAGTACTTGGTAGCCATGAACTTACATCTGAAAAAAATGATTTTGAAGAAAAAAAGTCTACATTGGATTCTATTATAGAAAACTTTGAGGAAATGAAGATTCCTGTTTTATCAGCTAATATATACAATGAGTCTGGAGAAAATTATGTAAAACCTTATATAATGCATAAAGTTGAAACTAAGGAAGGCGATATAAAGGTTGGAATATTGGGACTTACTATAGATAAAGATGAAAAAAATATTAATGATTCAAGTTCAGAAAAAAATTCTAAAAAAACGAATAGATTATATACCAATGACTTAGTTAAGGATGCAAATGAGTGGGTAAAGGTTATGCAAAAAGAAAATCCAGATGTAATTGTTACAGTTGTACATTCAGATAGTAATAATATAAATTTAAAAAATCCAAGTAGCGAGATAAAAAAACTTGCTACTACAGTAGATGGAATAGATGCTATTGTAGTTGGGCATACAAAAAATAAGATAAAAGAACGTAGCTATAAGAATAAGTCTGGAAATAAAGTTATAGTGACACAATCTAGTGAAGATGGAGAGTATTATTCAAAAATAAGTCTCGAATTAAGAAAAGAAAATGGTACATGGAATATTATCAATAAATATAGTAAGGCGATAAAAATGAAGTAGAGCAGTAAATATTAAGTGAGACAATAAAGATGAATTAATACAATAAATAAGTAAACTGATAAAGTAGTAAATCAATAAAAATAAAGTGAATTTATATAAAAGAGAAGAACCTTTATATTTTAGGTTCTTCTTTCTCATTTTTATTTACAAACAAGTAAAATTATCTATAAAGAATCGAATATATTTTTCCTTTACATTTTTTTGATATGCAATACCATACTCAATGATAGCTTCTTCAATGATTGGACGAATAATAAAACCATCACTTTTTGTTGGTATGCAATGCTCAGGTAATATTGCTATACCATATCCACAATTTGCAAGTAGTATACTTGCTTGGTCGTTTTCACATACAATATTAAAATGGTTTTGAGAATGTAAGGCTATTTTTTCCTGTAATATATTTCCATGTTGAAATGGTATAAACTTAGGATTCAATATAATTAAGCAATTTGTCTTTAAATCATCAAAAGTTAGACTATCTTTTTCAGCAAGGATAGATTGTGAGGACATAATAGCATAATTTTTAGTATTCTTTAATTTCTTAAAAGAGCACTCTTTCATATCTTTAATCATTTCTCTTGTCGAAAGCATAATATCTAAATGTCTATTATTGAATAAATTTTTAAGCTTAAAATAATCCTCCATAAATATTAAAGGGTACACCTGTGGAAAGGCAATTCGTAAGTCTGACAATATACCTTGTAATTTATTGAGTTCTGCATAACTAGAACATCCAATACGCAAAAAAGAAGTATTTTGAGAAGTAGCCTTTGCTATTCTTTTTTGTGACACTTCTATTTTATTGAGTATGTCTTTGGCATCACTGTAAAACATATTTCCCATTTCTGTCAATCGAACCATTTTTGAATTTCGTATAAATAATTTCGTTCCTAATTCTTCTTCTAGGTTTTTGATATGGTGAGTAACTGTAGGAGTAGATAAAAAAAGTTCTTCTGCTGCTTTTGTGAAATTTAACTTGTCAGCAACACATACGAAACATTCTAATTGTTGAGTATTCATAGAGCACCTTCTTTCCATAATCAAAAGTATAATTGTAAGATGATATAATTTCAAGATAACATTAGAATTTATCTAATGTTATTGCGTTTTTTGAAATTCTCATTTAACACAGTTAGTGATAAAATTCTAAATGTTAGGCATCTAAGTAGATCCATTTCTACACAGAACAAATAAAAGTTAGGTAAGAAAATTATAGATAATTGAAGTTATCTGATAAAACTTAGAATAAGTCAACATCTTAAAATTTGATTAGAAAAGGAGATAGAGTATGATAAAAAAATTAGCTTGTTCTATTAGAGAGTATAAAACAGTTTCCATACTAACATCAGTATTTGTTGTATTGGAAGTCTTAATGGAAATTTTGATTCCTATGATTATGGCAGAAATGATTGATGTGGGAATCAGTGGAAATAATACACAGACCCTAGTGCAACTTGGTACGATTTTGATTGTTTGTGTACTTTTAGGGTTATGTTTTGGAATCTTGTCTGGAAGTTTTTGTGCTACTGCATCTGCTGGGTTTGCACAAAATTTAAGGAAGGATATGTATTACAAAATACAGGGATATTCTTTTGCTAATATTGATAAGTTTTCAACTTCCAGTATTGTAACAAGATTAACTACAGATGTCACAAATGTTCAAAATGCTTATATGATGCTTATTCGTGTGGCTGTACGTGCTCCACTCATGCTTGTATTTTCATTGGTTGCTGCGTTTATGGTTAATGTAAGTTTATCCTTTATATTTTTAATTGTAATCCCAATTCTTGGGGTTGGTTTATATTTAATTGTAAGTCATTCCCATCCATATTTTGAAAGAGTGTTTAATATTTATGATGACTTAAATGGAGTTGTACAAGAGAATCTCACAGGGATACGAGTAGTTAAATCTTTTGTAAGAGAAAAATTTGAAATCAAGAAATTTAAGCTTGTTTCAGAGAAAATATATAAGACATTTGCAAAGGCTGAAGGAATTGTTGCTTATAATATGCCATTAATGCAGTTTTCTATATATTGCTGTACACTGCTACTTTGTTGGTTTGGTTCAAAAATGATAGTTTCAAGCAATGCAACTACAATGACTACAGGAGAACTTTCCAGCTTAATTACATATGCCATGAATATTCTTAATTGTCTTATGATGTTATCTATGGTTATGGTTATGATTAATATGGCAAGAGCTTCCTCTGAACGAATTATAGAAATAGTAGATGAAGAAAGTTCATTAAAAAACGGTGATATTCCTGTATATCATATGGAAAATGGAGAAATAAGTTTTGATAATGTATGTTTCAGTTATGTAGATGATAAAGAAAAAGAATGTCTAAAAAATATTTCATTTCATATAGAAACTGGTTCAACATTGGGGATTATAGGTGGAACTGGAAGTGGAAAGAGTTCACTGGTTCAATTAATACCACGTCTTTACGATGTGACAGAGGGGAAAATTACAATAGGAGGCGTAAATGTAAAAGATTATGATTTATTTACACTTCGTAATGAAGTAGCAATGGTTCTTCAAAAAAATGAACTGTTTTCTGGAACAATTAAAGAAAATCTACTTTGGGGAAATAAATATGCTAGTGAAGAAGAAATGATACATGCTTGTAAATTGGCACAGGCAAATTCTTTTATTGAAACATTTCCAGATAAATACAATACATATATTGAGCAGGGAGGGACAAATGTTTCTGGTGGTCAAAAGCAAAGACTATGTATTGCAAGAGCATTGCTAAAAAAACCAAAAATTTTAATACTTGATGATTCTACAAGTGCAGTAGATACAAAAACTGATTCAATGATTAGAAAGTCATTCAGTGAAGAAATACCAGATACTACAAAAATTATTATTGCACAGCGTATTTCTTCAGTGGAAGATGCTGATTATATTATCGTTATGGAAGGCGGTAAAATCAATGGGTATGGTACACACGAAGAATTGCTAAAAACAAATGTAATTTATAGGGAAATCTATGATTCACAAACGAAGGGAGATGATAAGTAATGGAAACAAAAGTATTTAGTGTATGGAAACGACTGTTATCTTATATTGTAGGACGACATAAAATTTTGTTTAGTACAGTTGTTGTATGTATTCTTTTTAGTTCTTGTACTATAGTCATAAGTTCTTTGTTTCTGCAAACATTGATTGATGACTATATCACTCCACTCTTACTTGAAGATAATCCATCTTTTAGTGGTTTATTATATACAATTATTCTAATGGCATGTATTTATATCTTAGGTGTTGTCGCAACATTTCTCTATAATCGAATTATGGTAAAGGTTTCTCAAGGAACCTTGAAAGAAATTAGAGATGACATGTTTGTACATATGCAAAAACTTCCTATTCGTTATTTTGATACTCATACACATGGAGATATTATGAGTCATTATACAAATGATACAGATACATTGCGTCAGTTTATTTCACAGGCATTGCCACAATTTATTTCGGCTATTATTACAGTAGTTGTTATATTGATTTCTATGTTTATGAGTAATGTACCCTTGACGCTTTTAGTTTTAGTAGTTACAGTCATCATGAGTATATCTACCAAACAAATTGGTGGTGCAAGTGCAAAGTATTTCATAAAGCAACAAGAGACATTAGGAAATATTACAGGATATATTGAAGAAATGATAAATGGTCAAAAAGTCATTAAGGTATTTTGTCATGAAGAAGATGCAAAACAACAATTTGATAAAAAGAATAAGGATTTATGTTTAGATTCTACACAAGCAAATAAATATGGTAACATACTTATGCCAACTGTTATGCAACTTGGCAATCTGCAATATGTGTTAATTGCTCTTTTTGGAGGACTTATGGCATTGCATAGTGTAGGCTCTATTACAGTTGGAATGATTGTAGCTTTCTTGAGCTTGTCGAAAACATTTTGTATGCCTGTCTCACAGATTGCACAGCAAATTAGTATGATGGCTATGGCGTTGGCAGGAGCAGAACGTATATTTGAATTGATTGACGAAGAACCTGAGCAAGATAATGGATATGTTACATTAGTACATGCTAGATTCAATAATGATAAAATAATCGAAACAACTGATAATACAGGAATATGGGCATGGAAACATCCTCATCATGATGGTACAATAACATATACTCCTTTAAAAGGTGATATTCAGTTCTTTGATGTGGATTTTGGATATACAGAAAAAAAATTAGTATTACACAACATAGTTTTGGAAGCAACAGCAGGAGAAAAAATAGCATTTGTTGGTGCAACTGGAGCTGGAAAAACTACCATCACAAACTTGATTAACCGTTTTTATGATTTAGCAGATGGAAAAATTAGATATGATGGTATCAATATAAATAAAATTAAAAAGACAGATTTACGTCATTCATTGGGGATTGTCTTGCAAGATGTCAACTTATTTACAGGAACAATTATGGATAATATCCGATATGGTAAAATGGATTCTACAGATAATGAATGTATTGAGGCTGCTAAATTGTCAAATGCACATGACTTTATTACTAGATTGCCAAATGGATATCAGACTATATTGACACAAAATGGTGCGAGTCTTTCACAAGGTCAACGACAATTAATTTCGATTGCTCGTGCAGCAGTTGCAAATCCACCAGTAATGATTCTTGATGAAGCTACATCTTCTATTGATACACGTACAGAAACACTGGTACAGCAAGGTATGGATAATCTTATGAAGGGTAGAACTGTTTTTGTAATAGCACATAGATTGTCTACTGTTAGAAACTCAGATGCAATTATAGTTCTTGAACAGGGACGTATAATAGAGAGAGGTACTCATGATGAGTTAATAAATAAAAAAGGGGTTTATTATAGTCTTTATACAGGGGCATTTGAATTGGAATAGAAATTATAGGTTATAAATTTTTATAGAATATATAAACAAAGCAAGGCACTTTAACATAATATGAGTGCTTTGCTTTGTTATTTTATATATGTAATTGTCTGTTATTTTTTATAAGTTTTATTTTTAATATTTTTCTGTATACTTTTATTATTATATATACTTATTAGAAAAATTTAATTCCATATATTGGATATATAAGCTGTTATTTAAAGATACTTATTATATGATATAATATTATAAATATAATTAAATTAAAATATCTTAATAAAGGAGGAGATTGAATATTTGGCATCTATACAACAGTCTATTAAAAATTATATGGAGAAGTATTTCAATAAAAAATTAAAGTTACAAGAAAGACTTTTTTATCTATTTTGTTTTGCTGGAGTTGTTTGTTCATTTTCTGCTTTCATTGCAGCTCTTTTTAGTAGTCTTCCTAACATATCTGTATGGGGAAGTTTTTCTTGCTTTTGTATCATGTCAATATTGGCAATCTATTCTTTTAAAACACAAGATATTGATAGAGGGCGTCTAGTAATTAATATAGGGCTTAATATATTTTTATTTCCAGTACTTTTTTTTATAAGTGGTGGAGTAGATAGTGGTATGATGTTTTATTTCTTGTTGGGGATAAGTGTTATATCATTGACTCTTGATGGACTTAAGAGAATAGTTATGTTATTAATATCTATGTTTGTGTATTGTATATCTATATTTTTGGCATTTAATTACCCAAACTTAATTGTATCTATAGGTGAATCTCGTGCATCAGATACGATAAGTAGTTTTATTATAGTTTCATTGTTTTTATGTATAGTAATGATTGTGGTTTTACAAGAGTATTCTCACGAGCGTGATAAAGTATATAAATTGAATCAAAGGCTTGAAAGACAGGCAAATATAGATGATTTGACAAATCTGTATAATAGAAGATATTTAATACAGTATATGTCTAATATATTAAAAAAGCCATTGGAAGAAAGAACTATGTCTATTGTGTTATTTGATATAGATGACTTTAAAAAAATAAATGATAAATATGGTCATCTATGTGGAAATAATGTATTAATTCGATTTAGTGAGATTTTAATTGAAGAGGTTGGAAATTATGGGATTGTTTCAAGATACGGAGGAGAAGAGTTTATAGTTGTAATGCCTAGCTTTACTAAATCTAAAGCGATTGATTTAGCAGAGCGTATTCGCATACATGTTTCTAGTGATAAAAAATTATTTGATTTAGTAAATAAAATTACAGTCAGTGGTGGTGTAGAGGAGTACACTGAAAATATGACTATGGAGAAGATAGTAAAAGGAGCTGATACAAAGCTTTACATAGCTAAAAATAGTGGAAAAAATAAGATTGTAAGTTAGACAGAACTTGATTCAATAGTGTCATCATGGTAGATACATTTGCCATGATGACACTATTGTTTTAGTTAGTAATAATAAAGTTTCAATACAAAGTCTTTATCTCCAATTTTAAGATTGGCAGTTATAATGTTGCTTTTAATTGGTTTATTTTCAGTTGGTGTTATTACTTCTTTTTCTTTATAAGAAATAGGAATTTATTTATTCCTCCTCAATTTTTTTTATAAACTTTGCTGGTACACCTCCCACCAATGTATTAGGTGTCACATCTTTTGTTACAACAGCTCCAGCTGCTATGATTGCCCCATCTCCTACTATTACACCAGGAGTTATTGTGACATTAGCACCAATCCAGACGCTTTTCCCTATTTTAATAGGTTTTGGGTGCATAGTACTTCGCTTGCTTGGTGCAAAATCATGATTTAAAGTTGCCAATACCACATTATGGCCAATTAGCGAATTGTCTTCAATAGTAATACCACCTTGGTCTTGAAATCTACATCCTGAGTTTATAAAAACATTTTTACCTATTGTTATATTTTTTCCACAGTCAGTATAAAACGGAGGGAACATGTTAAATGTTTCGTCTACCTGTTTTCCTATTAATTCTGAAAATAATGTTCTAATTTCTTCTGGCTCATGATAATGGTTGTTTAATTTAGATGTAATTTTCATGGCTTCATTGCTGAGTTCACTCATAAACTGATGTAACTTTGAACCTCCAACAACAGTAAGCCCTTGATTAACGTGTTCTAAAAATGTATTTAAGTTCAAGTTCATTTTACATATCCTTTCTGATTAACTGTAATATTTTTTCAATACTTCTACACAATCCTCATGTGTCATTTCACAAGGATTTGCTATAAATAAACTACCCATAGTTTCTATATGTTTATTATATTAACGAAATAATATAATAGCAAATACTTATAAAGAATACCTTCCCATAGTTGACAGGAATAGTAGAGAAAACTACACTATAAATAGGAGGTATATACAAATGGAACTTAGAGTATTGAGGTATTTCTTGGCAGTTGCAAAAGAGGAAAGTATTACAAGTGCAGCCCAATCACTTAATGTGACACAACCTACGCTTTCAAAACAACTTATGGAACTTGAAGATGAACTTGGGAAAAAGTTGTTTTTGCGTGGTAATAGAAAAATCACACTTACAGAGGATGGCTTGTTTTTACGTAAACGTGCACAGGAAATAATTGATTTAACAGATAAAACTACTTCAGATTTTAACAATGATTGTGATGATATACGAGGAAATGTTTATATTGGTGGGGGAGAAACAGATGCTATGCGTTTTATTGCCAAAACTGCGAAAGAATTGCAGAAAGAATACCCACATATCCGTTATCATCTATTTAGTGGAAATGCTGATGATGTAACGGAAAGACTAGATAAAGGACTTTTAGACTTTGGAATTTTAATCGAACCTGCCAACATGGAAAAGTATGATTATATCAAACTTCCTGTTAATGATGTATGGGGATTGCTTATGAAAAAAGATTGTGAACTTGCTCAAAAGAAAACTATATGTCCAGAAGATTTGAAGGGAATTCCTATCTTAACTTCACGTCAAACATTGGTTCAAAATGTAATTTCTGGTTGGTCTGGGCAAGATTTTCAAACATTTAATATAGTGGCAACTTATAATCTTGTCTATAATGCTTCCCTTATGGTGGATGAGGGGTTTGGATATGCTCTTTGTTTGGATAAACTTATCAATACAACAGGTAATAGCAATCTTTGCTTTAGACCTTTAGAGCCGAGATTAGAAGCACACTTAAATATTGTTTGGAAAAAGTATCAGGTTTTTTCTAAGGCAACTAAAAAGTTTTTAAATAAATTGCAAGACGAAATCAATAATTTTGTATCAGAATAGGGAGACAGTTATTTAATTTATACTATTGTTTATATGAAGGTGGTGGGCTTTATGAAGCGAAATTTATATGCCATGAGAGAAAAAATAAAACTTTTTTATGCTGAAGATTCTGACAGAAAACTAATATATGACATGGCATTTGAGGAAGATGAGATATGGAAGTCAATGTTTGATAATAAAGACGATTTTGATTGGTCTGATATTCATGATGAAGAATCGTACTTTTTTAGCAGCACTCCTGGTCTTAATAAATACTTGCTTATAGAATATGATAATCAAATTGTGGGTACCATCTCCTATACATACAATGATGGGAAGATATCTAATATGGAGTTAGATATGTGGTTGCGTTCAATGAAATATACTGGTAAGGGGATTGGTTCAAAAGCTATGAAGTTGTTAATTGACAGCTTGATTAGGGACTATGAGATAGGTACATTTATTATTCGACCGTGGGTTAAAAATCCTCGTGCTATAAAGGCCTATGAAAAATGTGGTTTTGTGGTAAGTGATTGTTTTAATCCTAAAGATTATTATGGGAAATACTTTGATAAATGGGGGCAAGGCGATTATCCAGAAGGTGAGAATGTAAATATGGTACTTTCAATAGAGTAGTTTATAATGCTATGAAAAAATATACTTTTGCTATTATTAGTTCGATGTTTGGAAAATAAGATATTAGAATAAAAATAAAGAATATGATAATATTATTCGCTAGGTTGTAAGTTTAGCAAAGTATATTTATACTAAGTGAAGAAATAAAATGTGAGGTGATGGAATTGAACAAAGAAGAAGCTTTAGAGTTTTATAAAGCATATAATGATAAATGTAATGCATATCAATTAGCATTACTAACAATGTCTTTTGATATGTCTACTATTGCTCCTATCGATGGAAGTGAATATCGTATTCAAATGATGTCTATTTTATCTGGAGAATTATTTGAATATCAAACAGCAAAAGAAAATATCGAAAAATTAACAGAATTAAGTCAAATGGATTTAGGCGAAATCATGAACAAAGAGATAAAACTTGTTTTAAAAAATGTTAATAAAATAGCTTTATTACCTAAAGAATTTTATATGAAAATGAAACAAGTTTATTCTCAAGGTGAAATCACTTGGAGAAAAGCAAAAAAAGAAAATGACTATCAACTTTTTAAAGAAAGCTTAAAGGAAATTGTTGATATAACAAAACAAGCCTATACATATTATGGTATCAAAAAATCACTTTATGATGATATGTTAGGTGACTTTGAAACAGGTATGACTATCGAAAAATATGAACAATTTTTTGATGCTATCAAGCAAAGATTAGTTCCTTTTATCAAAAAGTTGAATGAAAAAGGGACACCAATTGACGATTCATTATTACATCAACATTTTGAAGAAAGTAAACAAGCCCAAGTCATTGATATACTCAAAAAATATATGGGATTCAATCAAAATGAGTGTTATATTGGTACAAGTGAACATCCTTTTACAGAAGGTTTTTCTTTACATGATGTAAGAATTACAACAAAGTATACAGAAGATTCTTTAACGAGTTCAATTTTTTCCACTATTCATGAATATGGGCATGCAATATATATGCTTCATGTTGATGAAAAATTAGAAGGTTTAAATGTTGGAAGAGATATGATGAATGGTATGCATGAATCACAAAGTCGTTTTTTAGAAAATTATATTGCTAAAAGAAAATCATTCTGGATTAATAACTTTCCTAAAGTTAAAAATATTTTCTATGAGCAGTTAAAAGATGTTACTTTAGAACAATTCTTTCAAATGATTAATGTTTCTAAACCTTCTCTCATTAGAACAGAGGCTGATGAATTAACTTATCCATTACATATTTTAATTCGTTATGAATTAGAAAAAGAAATGGTTAATGGTAATGTAGATTTTGAGCATCTAGATGAAATATGGGCAGATAAATATGAACAATACCTAGGGATAAGACCTCATGATGCAAGTGTAGGTATTTTACAAGATATTCACTGGTCTGCTGGTGAGTTTGGATATTTTCCTACTTATGCATTAGGTAGTGCATTTGGAGCTCAATTTCTAAAAACAATGATGAATGATATTGATATAGATGAACAGTTAGAACATAATCATTTTGATATTATTGAACAATGGTTAAGAGAACATATTCATTGTTTAGGAGCATTATATCAAGCTGATGAAATTTTTGATAAAGTATGTCATGAACCATTCAATCCTAATGTTTATATTGATTATTTAATTGATAAATATTCTAAAATATATAGATTATAGAAGGCCATTACAATAGTTAATAAATAGGTGTCTGACAAGTTACCATAAGTTAGGAAACTTGTCGGACATAATTAAAACATCATTGAAACTTATTTTTTTCTAACTGGAAAGCATACTTCTGTTACCCAATTATCAGAATTACTGTCTTGACCAGGTCCTATATGATAAATATTAAACATAGGTCCATCTACATCATAGTTATTGTCAGATATCCAATTACCAATAGCCTCACAAGCATCTGTAAGTTGATTGAAGTTTCCTTTTACAATAGCAGTTGCAGCAGTTACATTTGGAACAGTTCTAAACTTAACATTTTCAGTATCTTCATAATTTCCAGATACAGCAAGTTGTATCTCAACATCAACATAATTTTCTTTATACCCAACATCATAAAATACTGCTTTAGAATAGTTAGGAACATCAACTTGTACATTATGCCCTTTTGTTTCTGAGAATAATTGATGCCATAGCATTCCTTCATCTTGATAAGTAGGTATAGTTCTTCTTAAAGTCATCATATATTTTGGAGCAAAGTCTTTTATAGTTACATCATAATTTTTCATAATATCAATCCTTCCAATTCTCTCTATAGTAGTTTCTATTTTTAATAGTTTTTTTTGCGTGTCTTCTAGATGTTCCCTTACTTGAGAATAGTGGATATTTAAATACCTTATCAAGCTTTCTCTATCATTGTATTCCGTCAAAATTTCTTTGATAGAAGATAAGCTAAACCCCATATCTTTTAAGGCATGGATTCTATTTGTAGTGGAAAGTTGATTTGCACTGTAGTATCTATAACCATTAACTTTATTTATATGAGTTGGTGTTAAAAGTCCAATTTCATCATAGTGACGTAGCATGCGAATACTAATTTTACTAAGTTTTGAAAAATCGCCTATCTTAAACATATTTACATCTCCTTTATAAAGGTATTATTTTTGAGCTCAATATCAATATAAACCATATCATAGTGGTAGAGTCAACTAAAAATTATATATTGACATATAATAAAAAAAATATTATACTGAACATGTTCAGAACAAAAAATGTAAATGTTTTGGAGGTAGGTTATGATAAATAAAGAAAAAGACAAAGATGCGAGAGAGCGTATAATTGAAGTTACTTTGAAGATTTTAGAAGAAGTAGACGATATTGATAAGATTACAGTTCGTCAAATTGCTGAACGTGCAGGGGTTGGAGTTGGATTAATAAATTATCATTTTAAGACTAAAGATAATTTATTGAGTATAGCAATAGGAGACACAATGTCAAACATAATAACAGAGTTATCTGATGATAGTGTATATACTCTAGATTCTGTTGAGAATTTAAAAAATTTATTGAAGAGGTTGTGTGATATTGGCATGCATTATGATAAGGTACTACCTTTTATAGTGAATCAATGCATAATCAATGGAAATATGCAGGCACAACTTGCTATTATTCCTATACTTCGTAATATATTTGGGGATGAAAAAGACGAAATGAGTTTAAGAACTATTGCCTTACAAATTATTTTACCTATACAAATGGCGGCTTTATCACCAGAAGCATTTCAATTATATAGTGGTACAAATATAAAAGTTAAACATCAGAGAGATAATTTTATTGATATTTTAATAGAAAATATTATAAAAGGGGATGGTGTAAAATGAAACTTATAACTATTGGTGCAAGTATTATTACTGCTTTACTTTTTATTTCAACTATGATTTGTGGTTTTTGGATTAGAAATAACAAGGTAACAGATACAAGTTCTATTAAATTTCACATGAATAGTGCTATTTTTACAGGTGTGTTTTTATTAATCACTATAATTCTTTTAATTATGTACATAAAAAAATATTAATCTAATCGGGCAAACATACAAAACGTCAGAAGTAATAAAAGCAAAGGCTTATAAAATTTCTGACGTTTTTATTATTGAATGTTACTAAGTATTGAAACATATTTTATAGATATTTCATATATTAATGAGTATTTATTATACATATCATGAGTTATTAAATATTAATGACTATTTACTAGATATATCATGAGTTAATAACTATTAATAAGTATTTACTATACATATCATGAGTTATTAAGTATTAATAAGTATTTACTAGATATATCATGAGTTATTAAATATTAAGAAGCATTTTCTAGTTTAAGAGGGTTCTCTATGCCAAAATAATCGTATAAAGCTGAGCTTATTTCTTCCAAGTTTCCGCTTTCAAAAGGAGATTGTAGATTAACTTTTTCTACTACATCCTTAAATCCAGCATCTGTATTTTGATTTAAAAAATCCATATATACATCAACAGCTTTTCTATAGTCATCCTGTGATAATTCCCATATTTGAAGAGATACATCAGATGCAAGGCCATAACTTAAATAGTAAAAAGGAACTTGGAAATTATGAGATACAAGTATCCAAAATGGAGCATTTTTATCTTTAAGTATCTTATTAGATACTCCATATTCTTCTTCTAAATCAAAAAATAGTTTATTGATATCATTTAAGCTCATATATGGGTTTTTATATATAATTTCTTGAAACTCATCGTAAAGACAAGCATCAATAATAGTATTTAAAACAATCGATAAGTGTTCTTTTTTTATTGCTTCAGACTGTTTTCCAAAGAACTCATCAAAATACTTGTAAAATAAAATTTCTAAAGATGTTGAATGAACTTCGCATATATCAATACTTGGCTGTATTGTATTATCTAAGTTAATACTGTTGTAGTAATTATAAAAATGACCAAACTCATGAGCAAAGCTAGTAACACCTAAAAAAGAATTGTCCCATGTATTAAATAAAAAGGGTGCCTTGTACTTGGTTATATAAGTAGTATAACCTCCAGGAGATTTGTTCTTTCCAGAGGAATAATCGTATAAGTCATACTTTTTCATGTAATTAAAACACTCTTTTAATTTTGGAGATATATCTTCAAGTACTTTATCAAACTTTCTAAATGAGCGATTCTTATATGCCTTAATATAAATAGAAGAGTCAGAAGGTTGTGATGTAACTTTCCTATATAATGGGACTATGTACTCTTTTACCTCACTTCTAAATTTTCTTGCTTCCTCTTGAGAGTAATCTTTATTTAAATTTAAATAAGCATAATCTGTATAATTCTTAAAGCCTAGTTTAGTTGCTATCTCAGTTCTTGTCTGTACAAGCTCTAAAAAAATATTACCAAATATAGGGTTGTATTTTTTTAAGTAATCTGAATAAATTTTTACATATTCTTCATAACTAAGATTGGGTTTTGACATAGCTTCTTCAAAGTCTATTTCCATTCCATCTACTGATACAGTAGATTTAGATAATAAGTCTTCATATTTAACAACTAAGTCTTGCTCTTTTTTAAGTAGGTTTTCTACTTCTTCTGAATTAAGCTTTCCAATATTTTTTAAATAATTAAATCCATCTTTTCCAATTTCTTTTTTTAGTTCTTTAGAAAACTTAGAATTTACAAATGTATCCTGAAAATCTTTGTATGCCATATCAATATCCACAGATTTACTCATAAGGTACTTGTATTCTTTAGAGTAAAATTCATCTGATGAATCTATATTGTTTCTAAGTTTTGCTATAGTAAGTGTACTGTAGAAGTCTTGGTAAATCTTATCGACATTATTAAACACATTCAATTGCTCTTTGGCACTTTTACATGTTAAAAGTTTGTCGTTATATGTGTTAATATTTTCGCATACTGACTTTATATCAGGACGCTTATATTCCATTTTTTCAAAAGGAATAGTTCCTCTAACTGAATCTTTTTTTGAATCATTAGTATAATTTTTTATGTATAATGCAAATATAATAAAAATTACAATTAAAATTAGAGAAATAAATAATCTTTTCTTGGATTTAATCATAGAAATCCTCCAATCATGGATATAGTTATTAGTTATTTTACTATATTAAATATAAAAAATGCATATTAAGAAAATTTAATATAAAAATATGGATAAGATTATAAATAATATAAAAACTTAACTTCAAAAAAGTATATGAAAATTGTATTGGTAAAATGATAAATAAATTTTAAGTACAAAATTCGAAAAACTATTCTAATATTAGACTTATTATATGTAAAAAATATAGAAATTTTTGATGTAATTGAAATTAAAAGATATATATAAAAATTTGCAATATTCCAAACAAAAATTATAAAAATTGATATCATTGTCTTTATACAATATTTATACTATAATAGAATAATAATTTAGAGGAAAGCTCTAAAAATAAACAAATTAAAGGTCTTAACAGTAATGATTTTATGTTAAGGAGGTATAAAGAAAGTTGAAAACAATAGTTAGAAGACTTATTCTCTACGCAGATGGAATGCGACCTACTCAAATAATGGTATCTGGGTTTGCAGCAATTATTTTAATTGGAGCCATATTGTTAACACTCCCGATATCGTCACAGAGTAGAGAGAGTATAGGCTTATTAAATGCTCTATTTACAGCTACTTCAGCGGTTTGTGTTACTGGTCTCGTTATGGTAGATACAGCAACTTATTGGAGTTTATTTGGACAGATAGTAATAATAACATTGATACAAATTGGTGGTCTTGGATTTATGACCGTAGCTACAATGTTTTCACTTATGGCACGAAAAAAAATTCAACTGAGAGAAAGATTATTGATACAAGAATCATTAAACCAAGCAGACTTATCAGGTTTAGTAAAACTTACAAGGTTTGTATTAATAATAACTATAACAATAGAGGGAATAGGTGCATTAGTTTTATCAACTGTCTTTATTCCACAATTTGGTTTATCTAGAGGGATTTGGTATAGCGTATTTCACGCAATATCAGCGTTTTGTAATGCCGGATTTGACTTAATGGGTAGTGTAAGCGGGCCATTTACATCGCTAAATTCTTATGTAAATAATTTTACAGTATCAATGACTATTTCTGCACTTATAGTGTTAGGTGGATTAGGATTTCCAGTTGTTCTTGATATTGTAAGAAAGAGAAGATTTTCAAAATTAAATGTGCATTCTAAAGTTGTTTTATTTTCAACTGCAACACTTATTTTAGTAGGTGCAATATTTATTTTTCTTATAGAGTTTAACCAAAAGGCCACTATGGCAGAATTACCTGTAAAAGGGAAAATATTATCAGCGATATTTCAATCAGTAACAGCAAGAACTGCTGGTTTTAATACACTTGACTTAGCTACTTTACGAGAAAGTAGTATATTTATAATGATAATTTTGATGTTTATTGGAGCATCACCTGCATCCACTGGTGGAGGTATAAAAACAACAACATTAGCAGTTTTAATAATTACAGTTAGAAGTTTTTTATCAGGAAAATCTGATATAGAAGCTTTTGAGAGAAGACTAGCTCCATCAACTATAAAAAAATCTCTGGGGATATTTGTAATTAGTATATCTGCAGTTATTTTTGGAACTTTGATTATTTCAATAACTCAACCTAAGTTTACATTGGTTCAATCAGCATTTGAGGTTACATCAGCACTAGCTACAGTTGGTTCAAGTTTAGCTGGAAGTCCAAATCTAAATGCTTTAGGTAAGGTTATAATAATAATCTTTATGTTTATGGGTAGAGTTGGTTCTCTTACTTTATTTATGGCTATACTTTCTGGAGGAAAAAGAAAGAGTCAGCCAGTTAGATACGCAGAAGGAAAGATTATGGTCGGTTAGAGTACCATTTATTAGATAAATGATTAATAATGATATATAATCTAGAAAAATAAACTTAGATATAATCAAATAAATAAATTAATTAATCATAGAAATAATCTGGGAAATGAATTTAGATATAATCAATTAAATTGATTAATGATAGAAATAATCTAGCAAATAAATTTGGCTATGATTAATAAAATAAAAATATTAAAATTAATTTACCTATATAAAAGTTAATTTAATAGATATTATACAAATTGTGTGTTAGGGAGGAAGTTTCGAGATGAAGCAATATATAGTCATTGGGTGTGGGAGATTTGGAAGTTCAGTTGCATCTACTATGCATCTTTTAGGACATCAAGTAATGGCAATAGACAAAAATGAAGATTCAGTTCAAAGTATATCTGACAAAGTAACGCATTCACTTATAGTGGATGTTACTGAGGAACAAGCATTAAGATCATTAGGTCTAGGTAACTTTGATGTAGCAGTAGTTGCAATAGGTTCTGATATAAGAGCATCTATAATGGCGACTCTTATAGCCAAAGAAATGGGTGTAGAGTTGATAATATGTAAGGCAAAAGATGAATTACAAGCCAAAGTTCTTTATAAGATTGGTGCAGATAGAGTTGTATTCCCAGAAAGAGATATGGGAGTAAGAGTTGCACATAACTTAGTTTCTGACAATATATTAGACCATATTGAACTTGATCCAGAATATTCAATTGTTGAAATCGTAACTCCAAATGGTTGGGTAGGTAAAACACTTGTAGAACTTGAGCTTAGAGCTAGGTATGAGATAACTGTGCTTGCCATCAAGACTGGTAAAAATATAAATGTGACACCTTCTCCTGATGAGGAACTTACAGCTGGAAGTATATTAGTTATAATTGGTCAAAATACTAGTATAACAGCTATTACATCTGGGAATAAGGGTATAATTAGAAGAAGATAGTTTATTATTTAAGATATATTTGATTGCAATGAAAGTAGATAGTATCATATAATTATGAATAGTTATATGATACTATTTTTATTTTAATCGAGAATAGAGTTTCAATCGAGAATAGAGTCTCAATCGAAATAAAGATTTTAAAAGCAGGATAAAGAATGATAAGGAGGTTGTGCTAATATCAAGTTAGCATTTAGATAAAATGATTACAACTATAAGCAGTAAAGATAATGAAAAATTAAAATATACTAAAGCACTATTAAAGTCAAAAAATAGAACAAAAGAGTCGAAGTTCATAATAGAAGGGTACAGAATAGTGGTGCTTGCACTTGAATGTAATGCAAATCTTGATTATGTATTTATCAATGAGGACTTTGAAAATAAAAAGGAACACATGGAATTACTAGAAAACTTGGATAAAAAAAATACAAATGTATATAAGACTAGTAATAAAAATTTTAAAGAACTTGTAGACACAGAAAATACTCAAGGTATAATAGGTGTAGTTTCATTTAAGGAAAAAAATTTAAAAGAAAGTATAAATGAAAAAGATAAGTTTGTATTAATTTTAGACAGAATACAAGACCCAGGAAATATGGGGACCATAATAAGAACTGCTGACTCTGCTGGAGTAGATGCAATAATAGCACTAAAGGGATGTGTCGATATATACAATCCAAAAGTAATTAGGTCAACTATGGGTTCTATTTTTGATATGAATATAATTAATGCTCTACAAGATGAGACTGTAGATATACTTAAATCACAAGAATTTAATATAGTTTCAAGTTATTTAAATACAGATAATTTTTATGACAAAATAGACTACGGTTCAAAAGTAGCTTTGGTGATAGGAAACGAAGCAAATGGGATAAATGAAGAGCTTGTATCAAAATCTGATATTTTGGTTAAAATACCTATATATGGCAAAGCTGAGTCGTTAAATGCAGCAATAAGTTCTGCTATACTGATGTATGAAATAAAAAAACACTTAATTTAATGTATTGTAATAAATATAATGTCGTGTTATAATCTTGAATTAAATAGTAGAGTATCAAAAATAGTCAATATATTTTAAACATGATTGATAGAAACATTATGTGATTGTACTTTAAAATAGTTGAAGTAAAATAATCATATAGATAATCACAAAATGTAGATATAAATGATATAATACTAAAATAAACAATATAATATTGTAAATGCAATGAAAGAGGAAAGTATTTTGATTAAACTTAGTAAAGAGATAAACACCTAGGCTGAGAGTGTTTTCTAAGAGGTCAGGAGAAGTTCCCTCTGGAGTAACAAAGCTGAAATTTGATAGTAGGCTTTGACGTGAAAAACGCGTTAAGTTTGTTAGAGGTGGTTTGATGATTTTTAGATTGTTAAACTACTAGGGTGGTACCGCGAAACTATAGCCTTTCGTCCCTAGACAGGGATTGAGGGGCTTTTTTTATACAAAAAAACGAAAGGGTGATATGTGTGCAAGAAAAATTACTTGCTTTACGTGAAGCAGCTTTAGCTGAAATAAAAGAGGCACAAAGCATAGAAAGTGTAGAAAGTTTAAGAGTTAAGTATTTAGGAAAAAAAGGTGAGATAACTGCCATACTTAAAGAGATGGGTAAATTATCTGCTGAAGAAAGACCAGTAGTTGGAAAAGTTGCCAATGATGTAAGAGAGAATATTGAGCTTAGCATAAATTCTAAAAAAGAAGAAATAAATGCTATTGAAAAAGAAAGAAAATTAAGAGAAGAAGTAATAGATGTTACTCAACCTGGAAAAGTATTGAAAGTTGGAAAGAAACATCCAATAACTCAAATTATAGATGAAGTAACAGATATATTTATCGGAATGGGATTCTCTATAGCAGAAGGTCCTGAAGTTGAAACAGTTGAAAATAACTTTGATGCATTAAATGCTCCTAAAGACCATCCATCAAGAGATATGAGCGATACATTCTATATCAATGATGGTGTATTACTTAGAACTCAAACGTCTCCAGTACAAGTAAGATCTATGAGAAGCCAAGAGTTACCAATTAAAGTAATAGCACCAGGTAGATGCTTTAGATTTGATTCACCAGATGCTACACATTCACCAATGTTCCATCAAATAGAAGGGCTTGTTGTTGGAAAAGATGTTACTATGGCAGAATTTAAAGGAACTATGGATATCTTCGTTGAAAAATTGTTTGGTTCTGATATCAAAACTAAGTTTAGACCTCATAACTTCCCATTTACAGAACCAAGTGCAGAGGTTGATGTTACTTGTTTCAAATGTGGTGGTAAAGGTTGCCCAATGTGTAAGTATGAAGGTTGGATAGAAATATTAGGTTCAGGTATGGTTCATCCAAATGTACTTAGAAATTGTGGAATAGACCCAGAAGTTTACAGTGGATTTGCATTTGGAGTTGGGGTTGAAAGACTTGCAATGCTTAAATATGAAATAGATGATATTAGATTATTATTCGAAAATGATATGAGATTCTTAAATCAATTTTAATTAGGAGGGTGTGTAGATGTTAGTATCTTTAAAATGGCTTAGAGACTATGTCGATATAGACATGGATGTAAAAGAGTTCGCTGATAAAATGACAATGACAGGAACTAAAGTTGAAACAATAGATTATTATGGTGAAGAAGTAGAAAATATATTAGTTGGAAAGATTTTAGAAATAAAACAACATCCAAATGCTGATAAGTTAGTTGTAACTAAAGTAGATGTTGGAGATAAAGTTGTTCAAATAGTTACAGGAGCTACAAATATATCAGAAGGAGATTATATTCCAGTAGCTGTAAATGGTTCTAAATTACCTGGAGGAGTTGAAATTACACAAACTGACTTCAGAGGTGAATTATCAGATGGTATGATGTGTTCAGCAGCTGAATTAGGTATAGATGAACATTATATTGAAGAATATAAAAAAGGTGGTATATATATTTTAGACCACGAAGATTCTTATGAATTAGGAAAAGATGTAAAAGATGTTTTAGGATTAAATGATGCTCTAATAGATTTTGAATTAACTTCAAACAGACCTGACTGCAAATGTATGATGGGTATAGCTAGAGAAGCAGCTGCAACTGTAGGAACAAAAGTAAAATATCCTGAAATAGAAGTAAAAGAAAGTGATGAAGAAATAGACTTCAAAGTTGAGATAGATAATCCAGATTTATGTAGAAGATATGTTGCTAGAATGGTAACTGATGTAAAAATAGAACCTTCTCCATATTGGATGCAAAGAAGACTTACAGAAGCAGGTGTAAGACCTATAAGCAACATAGTTGATATAACGAACTTTGTAATGTTAGAGCTTGGTCAACCACTTCATGCTTTTGATATAAATCAAGTAGAAACAGGAAGAATAGTAGTAAGAACTGCTAAAGACGGAGAAAAGCTTGTAACACTAGATGATGTTGAAAGAACATTAGACAAAGATATGTTAGTTATAACAAATGGAGAAAAATCACTTGGTCTAGCTGGTGTAATGGGTGGTGCAAACTCAGAAATAACTGACAAGACAAAGACTGTACTTTTCGAAAGTGCCAATTTCAAACCAGAAAACATAAGAATGACAGCTAAAAAAGTGGGAATTAGGTCAGAAGCATCTTCAAGAAATGAAAAAGCATTAGACCCTAATCTTGCAGAAATAGCAGCAAATAGAGCTGTACAACTTGTTGAAATGTTAGGAGCAGGAAAAGTATTAAAAGGAACTGTTGATGTATATCCAAATAAACCAGAACCTAAAAAATTAGTTGTAAATCCTCAAAGAATCAACCATCTTTTAGGTGTAGATGTACCAATGGAACAATTTGTAGGAATTTTAGAATCATTAGAATTTAAATGTAATTTAATTGCTGATGATAAGCTAGAAATAGATGTACCAAGTTTCAGAACAGATATGGAGCAAGAAGCTGATGTATGGGAAGAAATAGCTAGAATTTATGGATTTGAAAATATACCTTCTGTACAATTAGAAGGAAATACAACAGCAGGGGTTAAAACTCCAAAACAAAAATTCATGGAAGCACTAAAAGATAATTCAACTGCTGTAGGATTAAACGAAATATTAACATATTCATTTGTAAGCCCTAAGGGAGTTGACAAGATAAGAGTACCAGAAGGTAATATAAAGAGAAACTTTGTTAAGTTGATGAACCCATTAGGAGAAGAAACTTCTGTAATGAGAACTACTTTAATACCAAATATGTTAGATGTTTTATCAACTAATGTATCTCATAAAATAGAAGAAGTATCAGCATTTGAGTGTGGACATATATTCATGCCACAAGATTCAGAACTTCCTATGGAAGCAAATAGAATGTGTGTAGGTATGTATGGTAAAGACGTAGATTTCTTTGCATTAAAAGGAACTATAGAAACTGTACTTGTTAATGTAGGATTTAAAGATTATGAAATTGAACCTCAAGATAATAATACTACCTTCCACCCTGGTAGATGTGCTAAAATAGTGTATAATAATAAATATGTAGGTACATTAGGTGAATTGCATCCAGATGTTATAGAAAACTACAATCTAGGGCAAAGAGTTTATGTTGCTGAAATAGATATTGATTTTGTATTTGATAATTCTGATAGAACAAAGAATTATGTGCCATTACCAAAATATCCATCTACATCAAGAGATATAGCTCTTATTGTTAAGGATGATGTATTTGTAAAACAAATAGAAGATATAATAAAGGAAAATGGTCAAGGATTAGTAGAAAGCTACAAGCTATTTGATGTTTACAAAGGTTCTCAAATAGAAGCTGGATATAAATCAATTGCATATTCAATAACTTATAGAAGCAAAGATAAGACTCTAACAGATGAAGAAGTAGCTAAGGTGCATGATAAGATATTAAGTGAATTAAGCGAAAAATTGAATGCTAACTTAAGATCAAATTAACAACTAATGTCGGGGGAGGTTAGGATGAACAAAGTAATGGTTAAAATCCATGGCGCTGAATATCCAATGGTTGGAGACAAGTCAGAGAAATTTATGATTAGTATTGCTGATTTTGTTGACAAAGAAATGGATAAGATAACACGTCAAAACCCGAAACTAAGCTTATCAGTTGCTGCAATATTAACTGCATTAAATATATCAGACCTTTTATTTGAATGTTCAGATGAAAATGAGAGGTTGATTAAAGCTAATGAAGAATTGAGCAAGAAGGTTGGTTCATCTAACGAAGAGCTTCAATTAGAAATCAAATCTTTAAAACTTACAATAGCAGAAAAAGAAGCAGAAAATCGTGAAACTGAAGCTAAAATGAAAGAGTTAATTGAGATTATAGAAAATAAAAAGCAAGAAATATTTGAACTTAGTAATACAACAGAAGGCTCTAAAGCTGAGTTAGATGCTTATAAAAATAAGATAGAAGAGTTAACTGCTCAGCTTGAAGAATCAAATGAAAGAGCTACTATAGCTGAAAACTTAGCTTCTGAGTTTCAAAATAAAGCTTATGATTTACAGCTAAAATGTACAGGGTTAAATAATGATGTAAAAAACGTGGAATAAATTAAAAGATTTGCTGTCTCTTGTTTTTTGAGACAGCTTCTTTTAATTTATAAATAATAAATATAAATAACATACAATGTATACATATAAATAGTGTATAAATAATATGTAAATATAAAATTTTTTTTTAATATTAGAATAAAAAATAATATCTAAAAGAATTTTGATTTGGTATCTATCAGTAGAAAGTGAGATGTTTATATATGACAAAACAGAGCCAGATGTCTGAATCATTCTTTTTATGTGCATTACTAGCAATAACAGGAGGATTTTTAGATATTTATACTTATGTAGTAAGAGGAAAAGTATTTGCTAATGCACAGACTGGAAATATAGTCTTATTCGGTCTTAATATAGCGGAAGGTAATGTAAAAAAATCTTTTTATTATTTTATTCCTATTTTGGCCTTTATTTTAGGAGTGTTGATAGCAGAACAAATAAGAAAGCATTTTAAGGATAATAATAGAAAGATTCATTGGCGACAAGTTATTATTGGAATTGAAATGATTACTATACTTATTGTTTCTTTTATTCCTCAAGGAAAATTTAATATGTTTGTAAATGTTGCTATTTCTTTTATTTGTTCAATGCAAGTTGAGAGTTTTAGAAAGGTAAATGGAAACGCATTTGCAACAACAATGTGTACTGGTAATTTAAGAAGTGCTACAGAAACACTATTTCATTATGTGCAAACTAAAAATACTTTTATGATAAAGAAAAGTTTGCAGTATTATGCTATTATTGTATTCTTTATTTTTGGAGCTATTTTAGGGACTATTTTCACAAAGATTTTTGTAGAAAAATCCATATTAATATGTTTCTTTATTTTATCAGTAGTCTTTATAGTTATGTTTATCAATAAAGATGATTCGTTTAATTTAAATTAACAAAACAATAGAGTCATTATTTGATATACTTTAAATATAGTAAGTAGTATATAAATTTAGTGTAAATGTGCAAATTATAGACATGATAACATTAAGTTTAACAAGTATATATAGAGGAGAAAAATATGAAAAAAATAGAATTACTTGCACCAGTTGGCTCTTTTGATTCATTGAAAGCAGCTGTACAAAATGGGGCAAATGCTGTGTACTTAGGTGGAAAAGACTTTAGTGCTAGAGCATCTGCAAATAACTTTGATAGAAATGAACTGATTGAAGCTGTTAAATATGCTCATATAAGAGGAGTACAAGTATTTGTCACTGTAAATACATTGATAAAACAGTATGAGATAGATGATTTTATCGAGTATGTAAAATTTTTATATGATATAGATATTGATGCATTAATAGTTCAAGATATAGGTATGGCAAGGCTTATAAAAGAATTACTACCTGATTTTGAATTACATGCAAGTACTCAGATGGTAGCTCATTCACTAGAGGATGTAAAATACCTTCAAAGTGTAGGATTTGATAGAGTAGTCTTGGCAAGAGAATTAAATGTTGATGAGATAAAATGGATTTGTGAAAATACAACTGTAGATATAGAAGTATTTGTACATGGGGCCTTATGTGTATGTTATTCAGGTCAATGTCTTATGAGTAGCATGATAGGAAACAGGTCTGGAAACAGAGGTAGATGTGCACAACCATGTAGACAAAAATATGAGTTAATAGATATAAATACAGGTGAAGTAGTAAATAGTAATGGGGATTATTTATTAAGCCCTAGAGATTTAAGTACCATAGAAGACTTAGATAAAATAATCGAAGCAGGAGTATTATCTCTAAAAATTGAAGGAAGAATGAAAAAGCCAGAATATGTAGCTACTGTAGTTTCAGGATATAGAGAAGCGATTAATGAGTTTATAAGTAAGAATAAAATAAATATTTCTGAGGAAATAATAAATAATTTGTATACTATCTTCAATAGAAAATTTACTAAAGGATATATATTAGGTGAAGTTGGTAAGGATATAATGAATTCTGATAGACCCAACAATCAAGGGCTATATGTTGGAAAAGTTTTAGACCATAATAGAAAAACAAAGAGACTTAGAGTGATACTAGAGAATACCCTTAAAAAAGGAGATGGAATCAACTTAGGTGGAGGAACTATTGGAAGAATTATAAAAGATGGAGAGATAACTACAATAGCACACAAAGGAGATTTAATCGAATTAGACTTTGTTGGGGAAGCAAAGAGAAATCAACTCATATTCAAGACTTCAGACAGTGAGTTAATGGATAAAGTACAGTCTACATTCCAGCAAGATAAAGAACTTATAAAAACTAACATAAGAGCAAAAGTAAGTATTAAATTGGGTAAAAAACCAGTGCTTTCTATAAGTGATTTTTGTGGTAATAAAGCGGTTGTAGAGGGTGAAAAGGTAACTGAAAAAGCTATAAAGGTTGCTTTAAGTGAAGAAAAAATCGAAACACAGATTCAAAAACTTGGAAATACGCCTTATAAATTAAAAGATATAGAAATTGATTTAGACGAAGGTGTAAGTATGCCTATAAGTATATTAAATCAAATGAGAAGAGATTGTATTGAGCTTTTGGATGAAGAAAGAAGAAAGATAAAAGATAGAAAATTTAAGGAAAGCAAATTAAAATACAGACCAATTAAAATAAATCGACATAAAGAATTTAATGCAGCTCCTAAACTTAGAATTAAAGTTAAGAATTTAGAGCAATTAGAAGCAGTACTAAAATATAATGTAGATTTAATTTATTATGAAGATATAAACACGTTATCTCAAGCTTTGGAAATGGTTTCAAGTATTTCTAAAGAATCAGTCAATTTAAGTACAAATTTAAGTTCAAATATAGATAATGTAAATTCTTCATTAAATATAGATGATATAAATGGTTCAGGTGAAGAAACACCTAGTCTTGAAGATAGATTAATATATTCAGCACCAAGAATTATTAGAAATAGAGAATACAAGCAGTTTGAAATATTAGATAACATAAAAGGACTCAATAAAATTCAAGTTGGCAATTGGGGTTCTATGAATTATTTTAAAGATAAAAATCTAAATATAGATTGCTATTTGAATACTTTTAATAGTGAAAGTATAAACCACTTTAAAGATGCAGGAGCAAGTACAGTTTGTTTATCACAAGAGTTAAATTTAAGTGAAATTGAACAAACATTAAAATATACAGATGCAGAAATTGAAGCGGTAATATATGGATATACGCCTATGATGGTCACAGAATACTGTCCTATGGGAGTTGTTGTTAGAGATTGTAAAAAAGATAAGAGAGTGGCTAAATGTAAGGAGAGTAGTTATGCTCTAAGAGATTTTACAGATGCAAGTTATAGGATAACACAAGATATATTCTGTAGAAGTACTATTTACAATTCAAGAGTCACTTGTATGTTGGACAATCTTTATGAATTAGATGAGATTGGAGTCGATGTATTTAGAATAGATTTTACAGTGGAAAATAGTGAAATGGTAGAAAAAGTTATTGAAGCTCATATTGAGGTTCTAAGTAATAATTATAAACTTGGGAAAAAAGCTACTAATTTATATAAGCAATTGGATGAAATAGGAACAGTTGCAGGACACTACTATAAAGGTGTAGAATAGATATTAATATGAAAAATATACATAAATATATAAAAAAACTTGAATTTATGTGTATTAATATATAAAAATATCATATCTATGAAAAAACAGGGGGATTACTGAAAATGAGAGAAGAAGCTTTAGAGATTTTATTTAAGTATTTAGAAACTGATAGAATGAGAAAACATTGCTATGCTGTTGAAGCAGTTATGAAAGATTTAGCTAAAAGACTAGAGCCAGAAAAAGAAGAAAAATGGGCGGTTGCAGGTCTTTTACATGATTTGGATTCAGATATAGTTGGAAGAAAGCCAGGAGAAATTTGTGAAGGTCATGCAACAACAACTGTAGAACTTCTTAAAAAAGAAAATTTTGGTGATGAAGAAATGTATAGAGCAATACTTGGTCATCATGATGGTATGGGAGTTACAAGAACTAGTTTAATGGAAAAAGCTATATATGCAGCAGACCCTATAACTGGCTTTATAACTGCAATAGCTTTAGTTTATCCAGATAAAAAACTTACAAGTGTAAAGACAAAATCTGTAATTAAAAGAATGAAAGAAACAAGATTTGCTTCAAATGTAAATAGAGATGCGATGAGAAGTATAGAAGATATAGGTATTCCATTTGATGAATTTGCAGAGCTTTCTCTTAATGCAATGAAGAATATTAGTGATGTACTTGAAAGTAATGAAAATGAGGAAATATAGTGTTTGCTTACAATTAGAAACTAGAGTAATTGATTGTAATCAGAAACTATAGTAAGAAATTTAAATATATAAAATAAGTAAATGAAAAATAGAAAAGAGAAAGTAAGGCGAAGTATATGAAACTTACGACTATTTGTTATATAGAAAAAGATGGTAAGACTTTAATGTTATATAGAAATAAAAAGAAAGATGATGTACATGAAGGTAAATATGTAGGTGTTGGTGGAAAATTTGAGCAGGGAGAAACACCTGAGGAATGTATAATCAGAGAAGTCAAAGAAGAAACTGGTCTTACTCTTAAGTCATTAACATATAAAGGATTGATAACTTTTCCAAAATTTAAAAATGAAGAAGATTGGTATATGTTTTTGTATTTTTCAAATGAGTTTGAAGGAAAATTATCTGGAAAAGATTTAGATAATTGCAAAGAAGGCAAATTACTTTGGGTTGATAATGATAAAATATTTGACTTAAATATGTGGGAAGGTGACAGATTATTTTTAGATTGGGCTAAAACAGACAAAATTTTTAGTGCGAAGATAACATATGATAATGGTAAATTAAAAGATTATAATGTAAATTTCTTAGATTAATTAAAAAATAGATATTATCTATTGTTAAAAAAATAAAAATTGACTTAGACAACTATTTGCTTTATACTAGAGTAAAAATTTTAAAATGGAGGAATAATCTGGAATGATAGACATAAATTTAGACAAATGTGTAGGATGTGGCATGTGTGAGTCAGACTGCCTTGTAAATGCAATAAGAGTTAAAGAAGATAAAGCAAAGGTAAAAAATATTCTCTGTATTAATTGTGGTCACTGTATGGCGATATGTCCAACAGATGCAATAGAAATGCAGGGGTTTGATAAAAATGAAGTATTAGAATTCAATCATGAAAATTTTGATTTAGAGCCTGAAAAATTACTAAACTTTATCAAATTTAGAAGAAGTATAAGAAGTTATAAAGATATAGAGGTAGAAGAAGAAAAAATAAAAAATATAGTAGAAGCAGGAAGATATACACCAACAGGTGGAAATAGACAACCTATAAGATACATATTAGTAAAAGAAAAACTAAAAGAAGTAAAAGAATTAGCAATAGAAGGGCTTTATAATTTAGCATTGAACACTGAGGATGAAGACTCCGTACGTTCTATGTATAAAAATACATTTAAGAGAATGCACAAAAGATATAAAGAAGAAGGATATGATTCTCTATTTTATGATGCACCATTACTTATGGTAGTTGTTGGTGATACTTCTTTAGGAGGAAGTGTATACGTAGATGGTGGATTAGCTGCGTCTAATATGGAGCTTATGGCTTATTCTCAAGGATTAGGAATGTGTTACAATGGATTTTTTGTTATGGCATCAAATGTAGAGCCAAAGCTAAAGGAATTATTGGGAATGAATGATAATGAAGCAGTTATAACTTCATTTATATTGGGATACCCAAGTGTAAAATATAAAAGAACTGTAAATAGAAATAGTGCTAAATTTGAAATAAGATAGAACTTAAAATGTGTTATATACTAGAGATTAGCACAAGAGAATGTATACATTTAATACAGTAAATTTGTTGTAATAATCAAATAAATCGGTTATAATCTAGATATATTGTATATGATGGGGATATATAAATTTTTAAGTAAATTTTTATATCCTTATTTTATACTAATCTACTTGTTCATATCTAAAAGTTTATGCAGTAATTTACACTGTAAATCTTAATTATATGGAGGATTGTGTAGTGAATTTAAAAAAATTACTTTTATTAATTATTGTAATTGTATCTATATTCATTTCTTACATATCTCCTTTTAATGTCAATGCTCTCGGTAGTGATAATCGTACTATTCGGGTAGCTTATCCTATTCAAAAAGGTTTAACTGAACTAGATGAACAAGGTAAGTACTCTGGATATACATACGAATACTTGTTAGAAATTGCACAATATACTGGATGGAATTATGAATTTGTTCAAGTATCTGGGGATGTAAATGAAATTCTTACAAAACTAATGAAAATGCTAGAAAAAGGTGAGATTGATATAATGGGAGGCTTGTTATACAATGAGCAGATGGAAAAATTGTATAATTATGCGGGGAATAGTTATGGAGTAGTAAATACAGTATTACAAGTATTACATGAAAATACAGCTATTGATAGTATAAATTCAAAAACTATGAAAGAAATTCGTGTTGCTGTAATAGAGAATTCTGACACTAGGATTAAGGAATTAAATGAATATTGCAAGATGAATTCAATATCACCAAGATTGGTGAATTGTAAGACAACTGAAGAACAATTACAAGCACTAAAGGATGGTAAAGCAGATGCACTGCTTAATGTGAGTATGAATCCAATTGAAGGGGTGCGTACTATAGCTAAATTCTCACCAAAGCCATTCTATTTTGTTACACCTAAAGGAAGTACAGAATTAACTCAAAGGCTCAATTCAGCAATTAATAATATCGAACAGACAGACCCATATTTTTCAACTGCTTTATATGAAAAATATTTTACACCAGAAAATAACAAGATGCTTTTGTCTGATAAAGAAACTACATATATTAAGAATATAGATACATTAAAAGTTGGAGTACTTTTAAATAAACCACCATTTCAAAATATAGATAAAAAAACAAATGAATTAAATGGTATATCAATTGATTTATTAAATCATATATCTGATAAAACTAAATTGAAATTTGAACTGGTGCCTGTAAAGTCCCAAGAGGATTTGGATAAAATGACTAAAAATCATCAAATTGATATTGTTGCAGGGATGATTTATAATTATGAAGATTCTCGTAAACATAATGTAACTATGTCTCGGCCATTTGTTTCTACTCAATATATTATGATGATTAATAATAAATTAAATGAAAATAGTTTAGATGGAAAACGGCTAGCTCTGCCTAAATGGACTAGTTATGATAAGCATTTTAATGAGGATATTGTATGGTATGATACTTTGGAAGAGTGTATAGAAGCTGTCAATAAGGGGTATGCAGATTATACTTATGGAGAAGGATATTCTATACAGTATTATATTAATCAACCTAAGTATAAAAACGTACGTTTAGTTCCACAGACTTATGAGTCACAGAGTATTTGCTTTGGGGTAGTTAATCCAAGTGATGAAGAATTATTGAGTATATTTAATAAATCTGTTATAAGTATTTCATCAGAAAAAATGCAATCAATTATTTATCAAAATACTACATATAAACAAGATTTCTCACTGCTTTATATTATGCAACAAAATCCAGTTGAAACTATTTTAATAGTTGCTAGTTTATCACTTTGTATTATTGGAGGGATGGCATGGAGCTTGCATACACGTAAAAGTATGAATCAGAAAATCTCTTTAGAACTTAAAAAGCATACTGAAGTGTATGAAATGGCAAGTGAATACTTTTTTGAATATGATTATAAACAAGATAAACTTATAGTTTCTATGAAAGGAAAAGGAATTAGTACTTATTATAGTAAGAGTGACAATAGTGTGCTGAGTGAGATTGAAATAGAACATTATAAAAAGTTTTTTGATGTAATCAAGTCACAGGAAAATGGAACTACTGAAATGTATTCTATCTCTTTTGATGGTAGTTGTCACTGGATTAGAATTACTTCAAAAATAATTTATAATGAAAAAAATGTACCAGTGTATGTAATTGGAAAAATATCTAATATTGATTCTGAAAAAGAGGAAAAAGATAGGTTGCTAGATAAGGCTCAAAAAGATGGTCTAACAAATATTTTTAATGCAGCATATATTAGAAAGTTAACAGCAGAAAGTTTATCTAATTTATCTCCTAACAAAAACGGAGCTTTGTTAATTTTAGATATTGATTATTTTAAGTCTATTAATGATACTTATGGGCATTTAATTGGAGATAAAATATTAATTGATGTTGCAAAAGTACTTGATAGAAGCTTTGAAAAAAATGGTATTGTAGGTCGATTGGGTGGAGACGAGTTTAGTATTTATATTAGAGACATAATAAATAAGGACGAACTTGTCAATAAATGTAATGAAGTATATAAACAAATTCACCTTATAAAACTGCCAAGTGGAAAAAGTGTATCTATAAGTATGGGTGTAGCGATAACAAAACATGGACAGAAATATGATGAATTATATCAAATGGCAGATGATGCTCTTTATGATTCTAAGAAGCAAGGAAGAGATAAATATAAAATAGTAGAGGTATGATTTTTTAGAAAGATTTGCTATAAAAATTAGAAATAAGAATAATAAAGCCTAATGACATATGTTATTATCATTAGGCTTTATTTCTATAAATTAATACTAGAATTAAACTTGATGCTAACATTAGTATTAATTTACAGGATTAATTTTATATAGAGTTACTTAAAATTAAAATCTACTTCTTAAAACTTAGTCTTAATATTGGTTCATAGATTTTAATATTTCAATAACATAATCCCAAACATTAGCAATAGAAGGTATACTAACGTGTTCTTTTGGAGTATGAACATCAAACATATCTGGTCCTATAGAGATAGCTTCAGCATGAGGAAGTTTATCAAGTAATAATCCACACTCAAGACCAGCATGTAGAGCCATAACAGTAGGAACTTTACCAGTTAATTTCTCATAAGTTTCACTACATATTTTTTCTAACTTAGAACCTTTTTTGAATTCCCAAGCTGGATATTGAGATGTAAGACCATAGTCAGCACCTAAAGCTTGAGCTAAAAGTCTTATTCTATCAGCTATCTCATCTCTAATAGACATAACAGAACTTCTAACAGAAGTTAAGAATTCAATAGTAGATTCTTTTGTTTCAATTATAGCGAAGTTAGTAGAACTTTCAACTAGCCCTTCTATATCAAGACTTACAGATTGAACACCATGAGGAGTTAAGCTTGACATTTGAATAACTTTTTCTTTGCAGTCTTTAGTAAGAGCTTTAGTTGCAGAAGTTTCAACTACTGAATAATCCATATCAGGGTCAGAAGTAGTAAACTCATTTTTAAATGCAGTTAAAATATCATTTATTTGTTTTTTAGCAGATTCAACATCAGCTTTATCAACAGCTATTACACATTTAGCTTCACGAGGTATAGCATTATGCTTAGTACCACCATCAACTGAAACTAATTCATAATCAACATCTAGTACGCTTAATACTCTAGCTATTGCCTTGTTAGCATTTGCTCTTTGTAAAACAATTTCCATACCAGAATGTCCACCTAATAATCCAGTAACTTCAACTAATAAAGCTTGTTTGTCAGCTCCAACTTCTTTGTACTCAACAGGTAGACTAACAACACAAGTTTTACCACCAGCACAACTAACTAATAGATATCCTTCTTCCTCGGAGTCCATGTTTAAGATATATTGACCTTTGATTAAGCTTGGGTCTAATGCATCAGCACCGTTCATACCATCTTCTTCATTAACAGTAACTAAAACTTCTAATGCTGGATGCTCTAAAGTATTATCTTCTAATATAGCCATACCCATAGCAACAGCGATACCATTGTCAGCTCCAAGAGTAGTTCCAGTAGCGTATATCATATCACCATTAATTCTTAATTTTATAGGGTCTTTAAGAAAATCATGTTCAACATTCTTTTCTTTTTCACAAACCATATCCATATGTCCTTGAAGAACTACTCCTGGACAATTTTCATATCCTTTTGTAGCAGGCTTTCTTATTATTATGTTTAAACTTTCATCTTGGATAGTTTCAAGCCCTAAATTTTTACCAAAGCTAAGTAAATAATCACTTATACCTTTCTCGTTTCCAGAACCTCTAGGAATTTGAGATATTTTCTCAAAGTTTTTAAAAACATTTTCTGGCTTTAATCCTTCTAATACGTTTCCCATGACTTGTGTTCCTCCTTAATTTATCTATATAAGTAGCTATTTTTATAAAATAAGCTAAAATAAACTCCTTTAAAAAATATTAAAGAAGATTTTTTTAACAGATTATATTACAAATAAAGCATGTTTATGTATAATATATAGATAGCTACATACATAGTATAATACAAAATATGTTTAAAATATATCTAAAAGAGAAAAAATATAATAAATTTAGAAATAAAAAAGAAATAAAACTTGCAGTTTTTATTGAAAATGCTTGGAAAGCATACATTTTAAATATTAAAGAAAAAAGTTAAAATATTGAGGATGGTGAATATAGAAAAATGAATGAGAAATCGTTAAGAGTTCTAGAATACAATAAAATAATAGATTTGTTAAAGAAGAAAGCCTCATCTTCTTTAGGTCTAAAATATATAGAAAGTTTAGTTCCAAATACTGATTTTGTAGAAGTAAAGTCCATGCTAGAAGAAACTAGTGAAGCTCAATCAATTATTATAAAGAGAGGTTCAGTAGGTTTGGATGGTATTCATGATATAGAAGATAAGGTTAAAAGAGCCTATATAGGTGCATCTCTTGACCCAGGAAGTTTAATTATGATAGCGGATACTTTAAGAGTAGCTAGAAGATTAAAAAATAGTCTGTCTAGCAGTGATGAAGAAGATTTTAATTATCCAATAATACAATCTCTATCAAATTCTCTATATGTATATAAAGATATAGAAGACCAGATATACAATGCGATAATAAGTGAAGTAGAAATATCTGACAATGCTTCAAGTACACTTAGAGATATCAGAAGAAGAATAGCTCAAAAAAATCAATCCATTAGGTCTAAATTAAATTCAATAATAAGTTCAACTACTTATCAAAAATACTTACAAGATGCCATAATTTCTCTAAGAGGTGATAGATTTGTAGTACCTGTAAAATCTGAATATAGGTCGCAAGTAGCTGGTATAGTACATGACCAGTCATCTTCTGGTGCGACACTTTTTATAGAGCCAATGACTATAGTAGATATGAACAATGAGTTAAGACAGTTAAAATTAGGAGAGCAAGAAGAGATAGAGAGAATTTTATCAGAACTTTCTGCGATGGTTGGAGAAGTAAGTCAGGACTTGATTTCCAATCAAGAGATACTTGGAAGATTAGACTTTGCATTTTCAAAAGGAAAACTTTCTATACAAATGAGAGGTATAGAACCTACATTAAATGAGGATAAATATTTAAATATAAAAAATGGAAGACATCCACTATTAGATAAGAAAAAAGTAGTGGCAAATACTATTTATTTAGGAAGGGACTTCCATACCTTGGTAATAACAGGACCAAATACAGGTGGTAAAACAGTTACAATAAAAACTGTAGGTCTATTTGCGCTTATGACACAAAGTGGACTTCACATACCTGCTGATTATGGAAGTAGTATGTGTGTATATGATAATGTATTTGCAGATATAGGAGATGAACAAAGTATTGAGCAAAGTTTATCTACATTTTCATCTCACATGACAAATATAGTATCAATACTGAAAAACGTAACAGCAGACTCTTTAGTTATATTTGACGAATTAGGAGCAGGAACAGACCCTGTTGAAGGAGCTGCACTTGCAATAGCAGTACTAGAAGACATAAACTCTGTAGGAGCGAAATGTATAGCAACTACTCACTATAGTGAGCTTAAAAATTATGCTCTTACTAAATCTGGTGTAGAAAATGCAGCAGTTGAATTTGATATAGAAACTTTAAGTCCAACATATAAGTTACTTATAGGTGTTCCTGGAAAATCAAATGCGTTTGAGATTTCTAGAAAACTTGGGCTTAGTGACTATGTAATTTCACGTGCCAAAGAATATATAAATACAGATAACATAGCTTTAGAAGATGTATTACAAAATGTTGAAAAGAATAGAATCAAAGCTATTGAAGATAGAGAAGAAGCTGAAAGACTGAAGGAAGAGATAGAAAGACTAAAAGTAGAATACGACGAAAAACTTGAAAAATTAGTTACTCAAAAAGATAAGATGATTGAAAAGGCTAAATCAGAAGCATTTTCAATAACAAGACAAGCTAAGGAAGAAGTAGACCTTATAATAAAGGAACTTAGAAGTTTGGAACAAGAAAGAGCTTCTAAAGAAAAAAATCGTAAAATAGAAGAACTTAGAAAAGAATTGACTAGTTCTATGGGAAGTCTTCAACCAACAGTAAAAAGTATGATAGTTCCAAAAGTTTCAAGTAAAGAAATAAAAGACTTAAAGCCAGGAGAAGAAGTTAGAGTAATAACTTTAAATCAAAATGGAAGTGTGGTTTCTGTAGATAAAAAGAGAAAAGAAGCAGTAGTTCAAATTGGTATAATGAAGATGACTCTACCTTTTAAATCTTTACAAAAATCTCACAAGGATGTTTCAAAAAATGTTACTAAATCAACAAGAAATATCATAAGGGCAAAGTCTGGAAATATAAAAAGTGAAGTTGACCTTAGAGGTTTAAATTTAGAAGAAGCTATAATGGAAGTTGAAAAATATCTAGATGATGCATATGTAGCAGGGCTAGAATCTGTAACAGTAATACATGGAATTGGTACAGGAGTGCTAAAAGCAGGACTACAAGACATTTTAAGAAAAAATAGACATGTAAAATCACAAAGAGGTGGCCAGTATGGAGAAGGTGGAGCAGGAGTAACAATTGTTAAACTAAAATAATTTGTATAGGAGCACATTTTTATGATATTAGTATCTGCATGTTTAATAGGAATAAATTGTAAATATAGTGGCGATAATAATGAAAATGAAAAAGTAAAAGAATACTTAAAAGGTAAAGAATTTACCCTTGTATGTCCAGAACAGTTAGGTGGTCTATCTACACCAAGACCACCTGCTGAGATAGTTGATGGAAGAGTAATCACAAAAGAAGATAATAAAGACGTAACAGAAAACTTTGTAAGAGGGGCTAAAGAAACTCTGAAAATAGCAAGATTATATGTATGTAGCGAAGCAATATTAAAGGAGGGTAGCCCCTCTTGTGGATGTAATTTAATATATGATGGTAGTTTTTCAGGTAAAAAAATATCAGGGAAAGGTATCACAGCAAAGTTACTAGAAGAAGAAGGAATAAAAGTTAAGAGTGAAAAAGACCTATAGAAAATCAATAAGTGAAAAAGACTTATAGAAAATCAAAAATAGGATGGATAAAAACTGTAATTATAGTATTTTTAACATATACAGAAAACATAATTATTAAAGTGTTTTGCCCTGTAATGAAATACTTGAAAAAACACTAAATTTGATTTAACATAAAGAGATAAGCACAATATAAACCAGGAACAATGTAGAGAGGAGCAACAAGATGCAAGATTTCAAGGTAGCAATATCAAATTGCCTTAAAGAGAAAATAGAAGAACTGTCGATAGAAGAGATAGAGGCACTTATAGAAGTTCCACCAAACAAGGACATGGGTGACTATGCTTTTCCATGCTTTAAATTAGCTAAAGTGTTTAGAAAAGCTCCAAATATGATAGCAAGTGAATTAGCAGAAAGTATAGAAGCTAGTGGAGAGATAACAAAAGTAATACAATTAGGCGGATATGTGAATTTCTTTGTAAACAAATCTCAATTGGCAGAAACTGTAATCAAAAAAGTATTAGATGAAAAAGAAAATTATGGTCGTAGTGATTTTGGAAAAGACAAAACTGTAATAGTTGAATACTCTTCTCCAAATATAGCAAAACCTTTCCATATAGGGCATATAAGAACTACAGTAATAGGTAATGCTCTATATAAGATATATGAATCACAAGGATACAAAACTATAAGGATAAATCATTTAGGTGACTATGGAACTCAATTTGGTAAGTTAATAGTGGCCTTTAAAAAGTGGGGAGAAAAGGAAGTAGTAGAATCTAATCCAATCCCAGAATTATTAAAACTATATGTAAGATTCCATGAAGAAGCTGAACAACATCCAGAAATGGAAGATGAAGCAAGAGCATGGTTTACTAAATTAGAAAATGGTGACGAAGAAGCAAAAGAATTATGGCAATGGTTTAGAGATGAAAGTCTAAAAGAATTTAGTAGAGTGTATAAACTTTTAGATATAGAATTTGATTCTTTAGCAGGTGAAAGTTTCTATTCTGATAAGATGGACAGAGTGATAAAATTATTAGAAGAAAAAAATCTTTTACAAGAGTCTAAAGGTGCAAGAATCGTTGATTTAGAGGAATATAAGATGCCACCAGCACTTATTACTAAGAATGATGGTTCAACATTATATATGACAAGAGATTTAGCTGCAGCAATATATAGAAAAGAAACTTATGATTTTGATAAATGTATATATGTAGTTGGTTCTCAACAAAACCTACATTTCCAACAATGGTTTAAAGTAATTGAGCTTATGGGATATGAATGGGCAAAAGATTTAGTGCATGTTGGATTTGGTATGGTAGCTCTTGAAGAAGGAACTATGTCAACTAGAAAAGGAAGAGTTGTATTTTTAGAAGATGCATTAAATCAAGCTATAGATAAAACTAAGGATATTATACTAGCTAAAAACCCAGATGCTAAAAATGTAGATGAAATATCTAAGCAAGTAGGTGTTGGGGCTGTAGTATTCCAAGAACTGTCTAATAGTAGAATAAAAGACTATACTTTCTCATGGGAAAGAACATTAAGCTTTGATGGAGAGACTGGACCATATGTTCAATATACACATGCTAGATGTTGTGCAGTTTTAAGAAAAGCAGAAGAAGAAATTACTTCTGATATAGATTATAGTTTACTAGCTGATGAAGATAGTGCAGAAGTTCTTAGAGTTATAGAATCATTTAATAAAAATATTTTACTTGCTCTAAAGAAGAATGAGCCACATATAGTTACAAGATTTATGCTAGATTTAGCTCAAGCGTTCAATAAATTTTATCATGACAATCCAATTTTAGTGGAAAATTTAGAGATTAGAAAAGCGAGACTTGCTTTAGTACTAGCGACTAAGCAAACTTTAGAAAATTCTCTGAAACTGTTGGGAATGCACGCTCCAGAAAGAATGTAATACGATAAAATGTTGAAATAAAAAGAATAAAATTGAACTTAGTACGCAATTTGTATAACTGTAGAATATAGGGATGTCGAAAACTGATACTTTACATATAAAAAAGTAGTATCGTATAATAATATATAGATAGTAGATTACAATGATTTTTGTACACTACTATCCCCCTATATATGACAGCTTCTTAACGGGCTGTCTCTTTTTTTTTAATAGCAGGATATTTAAATTAAGTTTTTGAGAAAGGATATATTTATGAATGACGTATTAATAAAAAAAGTCTACACATCTTCTTTTAATAATGGAAGTAAGGCTCTTAAAGATTTAATTATAATAAATACAAAATCCTTAATGGATGATAAAACTCAAAGATGTGTATATATAGACGAAAAGAGATTGAAAGATGAACTTATTTACTTTAGATTTTATGGAGAAAAAATAGGTAATGTCAATTTTTTAAATATTTTATTACCATTAATTTTATCAAATACTAATATTCAAAAAAGTGAAGATGAGGTTGTTAAACTAATAAAAAAATATGTGAGTTACTTTAAAAAAGAAGAATACTTATTCGATTATTTATTAAGTTCTGTAGCGTATAATTCTATCATGCACAATCTTATAAATAACAGTAAAATTGAATATGTCGAATTACTACAAAGTATTAAAGACAAGATAATTGGTTTTTCTATAGAATTAGACAAGTCTCATATTGTGAAGTTTCAGATGGCAAGGATAAGCACAATACAATTAATTGATAAATATATTGATTTAAAATATGAAGATTATGATGAAGAGAGTATTCTACCAAGTGTTTTAAATATTTTATATGATATTTATATAGAAGACAGAAATGTAGAAAATGAAGGAATTAAAAGCATGAAAAAATCTATATTATCTATTTTAGGTGAAGAGACTGAATTAAACGAAGATAATATAGATTTTATTTTTTCTATGTCAGAATATGTTGTTAAGTTGAGAAAATATAAAATTGGGGTTAAAATGTATAATAAAAAAATAGACCCAAGAAGTCTTATAAGCCTTGAAGAAGGCGATACTACAATAGACCCCATATTTAATCAAATAACAGTTATGTCGAAAACCTTTAGTGATAATATATTAAGCATAAAGATAAATTCTAAATCAGGTATTTATATATTAAAGTTTAAAAAGGTTTAGGTTACTAGAGATTACTGTTTTTTTCTAAGTAATCTAAAAAATCTTTTTCTTTAGTGTCAGTTAAGAAACATAATTCTTTTACTATATTATTTCTAAGGTCGATAAAATCACTAATTTGGGTATTTTCATTAGTGTATTCAAGAGACTTTATAATAAGCAGTAAATCTCTTTTTGATAAAGAGTTGATAGATACTTTTTCAATTAATTCCATAAAAAACTTCCTTTCCTCACATTACTTGAAATTAATAATCTAATTATATAAATGTTATATAGACTTTACATATACTATTTTAACCTATAAGGGGTACAAAAAGCAGTATAATATTAAAAAGAGGTGAGAAATATTTGAAAATTTTATTAACAACGTTGAATTCTAAGTTTATTCATACAAATTTAGCTATAAGATACCTAAAAGAATTTGTAAGGGATTTAATAGAAGTTGACATGAAAGAATATACGATAAACAATGACTTAGATTATATTTTAAAAGATATATATAAAAATGAATATGATATAATTTTATTCTCAACGTATATCTGGAATATAGGAGATATAGTTAAACTTTGTGATAATCTAAAAAAAATTAGACCAAATACTAAAATAGCTTTGGGCGGTCCAGAAGTGAGTTATGATAGCTATGAGGCAATGAATAAATACGATTTTGTAGATTATATACTTTATGGAGAAGGAGAATTAATCTTTAGAGATTTAGTACTTCATCTTAAGGGAAAGAAAGAAATAAAAAATGTAGACGGATTGGTATATAGACAAGGAAGCGAGATAATAGTAAATAAACCTATGGAACTTCTTCAGAATTTGGACGAGATTCCTAGTCCTTATGAAAATTTAAATCCAAAGGAATATGAAAATAGAATAGTATATTATGAGTCGTCAAGAGGTTGTCCATTTAACTGTCAATACTGCCTATCTTCTACCATTCCTGGTCTGAGATATTTCAGCTTAGATAGAATAAAAAAGGATTTAAAAGCTTTAATAGATGCAAGGGTCTCACAAATTAAATTTATTGACAGAACTTTTAATGCTAATAAAAAAGTAGCTATGGAAATTATGGATTTTCTTATGAAAAATGATAATGGATATACAACCTATCACTTTGAAGTTACGGCATATTTGATAGATGGCAAGATGCTTGAGTTTTTGGCTGACTGTAAAGAAGGGCTTTTCCAGTTTGAAATAGGAGTGCAGTCAACAAATGAAAAAACACTTGATGCAGTAGGAAGAAGAGATGATTTTAAAAAGTTATCTCATGTTGTGCAGACAGTAGCATCTTACAGAAATATACATCAGCACTTAGATTTAATTGCAGGACTTCCTTATGAAGATTATGAAAGCTTTGAGAACTCATTTAATGATGTATTTAATCTAGGGATAGAACACTTACAATTAGGCTTTTTAAAGATGATTAAGGGTACAGGTATGAGAAAGGTAGCAGATGATCATGGATTTAAATATAAGGATTATGCTCCATATGAGTTTTTATACAATAATTATATAAGCTATGAAGAAACATTGAAGTTAAAGGATATAGAAGATATACTTGAGAGATACTACAATTCTAAAAACTTTGTGTTGTCCATGAGATATATTATAGGCAGATTTTACAAACAAAGTCCTTTTAAATTTTTTGAAGCTTTTGCTAAGTATTTTGATGAAAATGGGTATTTTGACTTAGCACAAGGAAAAAATCAATTATACAAAATATTACTGGATTTCTATAATGAAAAAATAAATATAGACAATGATGTATTTAATGATATATTAAAGTATGACTACATTTCGCTAGGTAAGACATCAAATATACCACAGTTTTTTAATAAGTTAGATGTGGATGACTTTAAGAATAGATGTCATGTATTTTTACAAGATAATGATAACTTATCAACATATTTACCTAATTTTGTTGATAAACCAGCAAAACATATAATAAAATATGTTCATTTTGAACCATTTAAATTTAATATTGTGGATTTAAAAAATAATATAAATACAGAAATAAGAGAAGAAGAAAATATAGTCTTATTTGAATACGATGATAAAAAAATATTTGAGAAATCTAAAACTCATAAAGTAGAAATTTAAGTATTTAGGAGGAAACAATGGATTTTAAAATAGAAAAATATTTGCTAAAGAAGGCAGAAGAGCTAGCGTTTATAACTATAAAGCATGGTGGAGAATTTAAATTAAAGAGTTATGATGTGCCAAAAGGTGGACTAGATGTACCTATAAAAAATGAGGTACTAGTAAAAGGAATAAAAGAAAAAACTGCTCAAGATAAGTTAAACTCAATGTCTATAGCAGATGCAATGATATATATAATTGGTATAGATAGTAAATTTAAAAACAATGGAGAATATGAAAAGTTTTTAGATGCTTTGGCTAATGATATTAACTTGGATTTAAAAGCATATATGGGATACATGTCTAGAAAGTACTTTGAGATTGGCGAGCATACAGACTCTTTAATATATATAAAAGCATTTATAACTATGTATCCAGATGATTTAGATGCAATGTACAACTATGCAATTGTATGTCAAGAGATAGCAAAGCAATATCAAAAAGACCTAGATGATAAGGCTATGAATGCATTTTTACTTGAGGCAATGGCCAAGCTTGAAAAGATAATAGATGTTGATAATGATTTTGCATTAGGTTACTATCATTTAGGTTATCATTATTATAACCAAGGTCAATATTTAAAGACTAAATTGACATGGGAAGATGCATTAAGATTAGGTCTAGATGCTGATTTAGTGGCTGAAATACAAGAAAACTTAGGAAAGATGGATTTTAAAGTACAGTATGAAGAAGGATATACACTTATATTCCATGGTAAGTTTAAAGAAGGATTAGAAAAACTACTGCCATTAGAAGAAGAACATATGGATTGGTGGAACTTACTGTTTATGATAGGACTTGGGTATAAGGGTATGGGCGAAATAGAGCAGGCTAAAATGTATTTTGAGAAGATATTAGTAATAAAACCTAAGCAAGTAGATGCTATAGTTGAATTAGGGCTTTGTGAAGCTTCTAAAAACAATTTAGATAAGGCAATAGAGTATTTCGAGCAAGCTGCCAAGATAAAAGAAGACCCAGAAATTCTTTGTAATTTAGGTATGGCTTACTTAAACAATGGTGATATTGATGATGCAACTTACTATATAGAAAGAGCTTATGAATTAAATCCACAGGATGAGATTACGATTGCTTGTTTAAAAGAGCTTGGCATAAACAAGTAAGAATGTTGTTAGACTGTATTAGATTCTATTAGATTCTATTAGATTCTATTAGATTCTAGTTGATTAGGTTGTACTTGATGTTATTAAGTTTTATTTGATGTTATTTAAATTTATTAGATTTTATTGATGAAGTGGTATAACATTTATTGTGTTATGCCACTTTTTTATTTGCTTTGTTTAAGAGCTTTTTACTTTTATTTATTCTTTGTAATATTATATTTCATAAGTATCTTGAATTTATAATAGTTAAATATTAAAGTGGATTTTAGTTGTATAAATTTTTTGTAACATAAAAAATAAATTGAGAAAAGATATATCAAATATGGTATTATTTAGTTAAATATATATAAGGGAGGGGTTACTTTTGATAAAGAAATTAGATGATATTTTAGAGCAGCTTAAAGGAGGAGAAAAAATAGTACTTTCTGTAGCAGCAGCTCACGACAAGGAAGTTTTAATGGCTATAAAGGATGCTGTAGAAAGAAATATAATTACTCCTATATTAGTTGGAAATGAAGGAAAGATAAGAGAAATATCAAAAGAAATAGAATTTGATTTGGGTGGAATTAAAATTATTGATAAGGATGATATTAAAGACTGTGCTGAAATAGCAGTTAAATTAGTATCAAGTAAAGAAGCTGATTTTGTAATGAAAGGCTTATTAGATACATCTGTTATCTTGAAAGAAGTGTTAAATAAAGATTATGGTCTTAGAACTGATAGTTTATTAAGCCATGTTATGGTATACGAGTTAGAAAGATACCATAAGCTATTGATAACTACAGATGGAGGGATGAATATAGCTCCTGACTATGAACAAAAGGCAAAGATATTAAAAAATTCTATAAAAGCAGCAAAAGCTTTAGGTATGGAAACTGTAAAAGTTGCATGCTTAGCAGCTAAGGAAAAAGTAAATCCTAAAATGCAAGCTACTGTAGATGCAGATATGTTAGCAAAAGCTTGTCAAGCAGGAGAATTTGGAGAAAATGTAATTGTAGAAGGTCCTTTAGCTTTTGATTTAGCAGTTTCAAAAGAAGCTAGCGAGATAAAAGGATTTAAGAGTGAAGTGTCTGGAGATGTAGATATTATGTTGGTTCCAACAATAGAAGTTGGTAATGGTATAGGGAAAGCCTTTACATACATGGCGGATTCTAAATCAGCAGGCATAATTATGGGTGCAAAAGCTCCTATAGTTTTAGTATCAAGAGCTGATTCACATGAATCTAAATTATACTCTATTGCATATGGAGCTATTGTAGCTAAAAGTATGAAATAAAAATATTAAGTGTGTAAAATAAATGCGTTAAAAGATAAAAAGTAGTCATAATATCTGAATTAATGCAATATTAAAAAAATTTTATATAAAAAATAATTATAGCTTTAAATGAATATATACAAATGTTCAATTTGAAGCTATAATTAATATTAAAGTAAGAAAAATAAAAAAAATTCAAAAAATTAGTCCAAAAAATGCTATTCTAAGAAGTTTTTACTAATTATGGTATAGGGAGTAAAAATCTGTAATAAGTCCAAAAAAGTAGTGAGAAATAACAAACACACAAATAAGATATAATATCAAAAAAATGACTAGAAATAATTCAAAATTGATTTTAAAAAATCAAAACATAATTTAATTAATCTAAAGTATCAAAAAAGTAGGCTCAAGTATTAAAAAATAGCCAAAAATAGACAGTTAAATTAACTTAAATTAGGTATTAAAAATAAAATTTTTATGTATTATCTAATTTTGTTAAAAAAATATTTAAATCTAAAGCAAAGTGCTGAAAATTAGTATATAATCAACTTAGAAAGCATTTATTTTATTATTTTATGACATGAAGTCAGTCACCTGGGGGATTTTAAAAATCAAAAAAAGGGGATAGGAATATGGATGAAAAAATGTTAACAATTGATTTAAACAGCCAGAAGATGATAGCAAAAGCTAGAGAAGAAGGCGTAGAAACAATGTATGATAGAAAAGCAGGCTTTAAATCACAATGTGGTTTTGGTCTTCAAGGGGTTTGCTGTAGAATATGTGGAATGGGACCATGTAGAATAAGTCCTAAAACTCCAAGAGGGTTATGTGGAGCAGACGAACACACTATAGTAGGTAGAAACTTTGCAAGAATGGTTGCTGGTGGGACAGCTGCCCATTCAGACCATGCTAGAGATATAGCACATACATTAGCATTAGCTGATCCAAATGGAAACTATAAAATAAGAGACGAAGCTAAATTAATTGCTTTAGCTAAAGAATGGGATGTAGAAACAGAAGGTAGAGATATCTATGATGTAGCACATGAAGTGGCAGAAATTGCATTAATGGAATTTGGTAAACCTTTTGGGACATTAAGATTTATAAAAAATGCACCAGAACCAAGACAAAAAATATGGAAAGAATATGCTATAGAACCAAGAGCTATAGATAGAGAAATTGCAACAATAATGCACTCTACTCATATAGGATGTACTGGTGATATAGACAGTTTAATACACATGAGTCTAAGAACTTCTATGGCTGATGGTTGGGGTGGTTCTATGATAGGTACTCGTCTAAGCGATATCTTATTTGGAACTCCAGTACCAAGAAGAACAGAAGCTAACTTAGCAGTATTAGAAGAAAATAAAGTTAATATAATATTACATGGACATGAGCCAGCATTATCAGAAATGATAGTTTTAGCTTCAGAAGAACCAGACTTAGTAGCTTTAGCTAAAGAAGTTGGAGCAGATGGAATAAACTTAGCTGGTATGTGTTGTACAGGTAATGAAATCACAATGAGACATGGTGTAAAAATAGCAGGAGACTTCCACCAACAAGAACTTGCAATAGTAACTGGAGCAGTTGAAGCTGTAATAGTTGACGTTCAATGTATATTCCCTGCACTAGCTAGAGTAGCAGATTGTTACCACACTAAATTTGTAACAACTTCTCCAAAAGCTAAAATAACAGGTTCAACTTATATTGAATTTAGAGAAGAACAAGCTCTTGATGATGCTAAATCAATAGTTAAAGAAGCTATCTTAAACTTTAAAAATAGAGATAAATCAAAAGTACTTATACCTGAATTAAAGTCAGGGGCAACAGTTGGGTATAGTGTAGAAGCAGTAGTAAATCAATTAGACAGAGTTGTAAACTCTCATATAGATCCAGCAGGAACAGTTAAGCCATTAACAGACTGTTTAAAATCTGGAGTATTAAGAGGAGCAGCTGGTGTAGTTGGATGTAACAATGCTAAAGGAGTTTCAAATGAGGCTCATGTAACAATAATGAAAGAATTAATCAAAAACGACATAATAGTAGTTACTACAGGATGTGGTGCTTCAGCAGCAGCTAAATTTGGTTTAATGGAAACTGATGCAGCTGAAAAATATGCAGGTAAAGGTCTTGCAACTGTCTGTAAATTAGTAGGAATCCCACCAGTACTACATATGGGTTCTTGCGTTGATATAAGCCGTATATTAGATTTAGTTGGAGCAGCAGCTAATTACTTGGATATGGATATGTGTGACCTTCCAGTTGTAGGTATAGCTCCAGAGTGGATGTCAGAAAAAGCAGTTGCTATAGGATGTTATGTTGTAGCTTCTGGTATAGACACTTATCTAGGAATAATGCCTCCAATAGCTGGTTCTTCAAGAGCAGTAGATATATTAACTAGCGAATTAAAAGATAAAGTTGGTGCAACATTTACTGTAAATACAAATCCAAAAGAGTTAGCAGCTACAATAATAGAAGATATAGAAAAGAAACGTGTTCACTTCGAAGCATTAGTTGAAGAAAAAATGGGCGTTGAAGCAGAAGCTTAGAAAATGCTTAAAGGCTTAGAAAAAACGATTTTATACCTAAATAAAGATTTTATGGTTGAATAAAGTCAAATATTAAAGAAAAGAACATCAAAATACAATGAATATACTGAATAAATAAAATATAAACAATATAATGAAGAATACTAAAACTATACATGCTGCTTTGAAAAGCTAGTAGGGTAAATTTAATTGGTTCCTGTAAGGACTAGCTGTAGTTTATTTTTAGTGTTAAAAAAATAGATAACTACACTAAAAAATAAATAAAATAAAAGCAAATAGTAATAAAGGTGGTAGGGATTATGAAGATAGCAATAACAGGTAAAGGTGGAGTAGGTAAAACGACTTTTTCTTCAATGCTCTCTAGGATGTTTGCTGAAGACGGATACAGAGTTGTTGCTGTTGATGCCGACCCTGATGCTAATTTAGCTTTAGCACTAGGTTTTCCAAAAGAAGTATATGAATCAATAGTACCTATATCAGAAATGAAAAAGTTAGTTTCAGATAGAACAGCTGCATCTGTAGGTTCATTTGGAAAAATGTTTAAGATGAATCCTAAAGTAGACGATATACCTGAAAATTTCTGCAAAGAATATAACGGAGTGAGATTACTTACATTAGGGACAGTAGATTCTGGTGGTACTGGATGTGTATGCCCAGAGCATGTTCTTTTAAAAAGACTCTGTTCACACTTAATACTACAAAATAAAGACGTAGTTGTTATGGATATGGAAGCTGGAATTGAACACTTAGGAAGAGGAACAGCTCAAGGTGTAGATGCTTTTATAGTAGTTGTAGAGCCAGGAGAAAGAAGTCTACAAACCTATAGAAAAGTTAAAAAACTTGGTCATGATATAGGCGTAAATAAGGTATTTGTTGTAGGTAACAAAATCAGAAATAAAGAAGATGAAGACTTTATAATACAAAACTTAGAAGATGGGGAATCTTTAGGATTTATCTATTACAATCAAGATGTTATAGATTCTGATAGAGCTAATCAATCTCCATATGATTCTAGTGAAATAACAAAATCACAAATTAAAGAAATAAAAGAGAAATTAATGTCAATTAAAGATAAATAGAAATTTTGATTTATAATTGGGTTGTTGGTTAAAGGCAATAAATAGGTACTAGAGAGGTAATAAATGATTAATTAGATAAATGACTAGCTATTAAGTAAAGATATTTTAATAGCTTAGTAGCTAGTTTTTAAGCAATTTTACATGTATAATTATCTTATAAAATATAATTTTTACATATTAATACAATTTATACAAAAATTATATTTTAAATCTATTTAGGTTGTGGGAGGAGATTCAGTTATGGGATTTAAATCTGACATTGAGATAGCTCAAGAAGCTAAACCTCAAGATATTAGAGAGGTTGCAAAAAAATTAGGACTAGGTGAAGATGATGTAGAACTATATGGTAAATACAAAGCCAAAGTTGACTACAATCTTCTAAAAAGAGAAACTGGGAAAAAAGCTAAGTTAATATTAACTACAGCTATAAACCCAACTCCAGCAGGTGAAGGAAAAACTACTACTACTATCGGTGTTGCTGATGCATTTGCAAAATTAGACCAAAATGTATTAGTTGCTTTAAGAGAACCATCTCTAGGACCAGTATTTGGTGTTAAAGGTGGGGCAGCTGGTGGAGGATATGCACAAGTTGTTCCTATGGAAGATATAAACTTACACTTCACTGGAGATTTTCATGCTATAGGAGCTGCTAATAACCTTTTAGCTGCTATGCTTGACAATCACATTCACCAAGGAAATGAACTTAGAATAGACCCTAAGAAAATAACTTGGAGAAGATGTGTAGACATGAACGATAGACAACTTAGAAATATCGTTGATGGTATGGGTAAAAAAGGTGATGGAGCAGTTAGACAAGATGGATTTGATATAACTGTTGCTTCTGAAATAATGGCAGCTTTCTGTTTGGCAAGTGATATAGCTGACTTAAAAGAAAGATTAGGAAACATAATAGTTGGATATAGCTACGAAGGTGCACCTGTAACAGCTAGACAATTAAAAGCTAATGGTGCTATGGCTGCATTATTAAAAGATGCTTTAAAACCAAACCTAGTTCAAACTCTTGAAGGAACACCATCATTTGTACACGGTGGACCATTTGCAAATATCGCTCATGGATGTAACTCTGTTATAGCTACAAGAATGGCTATGCACTTTGCAGATTATGTAATAACTGAGGCTGGTTTCGGTGCTGACCTTGGAGCAGAAAAATTCTTAGATATAAAATGTAGAATGGCAAACTTAAAACCAGATGCTGTTATAATAGTTGCTACTGTAAGAGCACTAAAATACAATGGTGGAGTTGCTAAAGCAGACTTAAATGAAGAAAACCTAGAAGCTCTTGAAAAAGGACTTCCAAACTTATTAAAACATGTTGAAAACATAACTCAAGTATATGGATTACCAGCAGTTGTTGCAATAAACAGATTCCCACTTGATACTGAAGCTGAACTTAAACTTGTTGAAGACAAGTGTAAAGAATTAGGCGTTAATGTTGCTCTTTCTGAAGTATGGGCAAAAGGTGGAGAAGGTGGAATCGCAGTAGCTAAAGAAGTTTTAAGATTATTAGATGAAGAAGAAAATAATTTTAGATTCTGCTATGAAGATGATTTATCTATAAAAGATAAGATAAATGCTATAGCTACTAAGATTTATGGAGCAGATGGTGTAGATTATACTCCAGAAGCTGATAAAGAAATAGCTAACTTAGAAAAACTTGGATTTACTAAAGTTCCAGTATGTATGGCTAAAACTCAATATTCTTTAACTGATGACCAAACTAAATTAGGTAGACCAACAGGATTTAGAATAACTGTAAGACAAGCATCAATTTCAGCAGGAGCTGGATTTATAGTTGCACTTACTGGAGAAATAATGAAAATGCCAGGATTACCAAAAGTTCCAGCAGCAGAAAAAATAGATGTTGATGAAAATGGAGTAATAGCTGGATTATTCTAAGTGTATTAATTTATAAATAAAGAGTAGGAAATATCTCTAAGATAATTTGAGATATTTTCCTACATCCTTTTAAGGAGGATTATCATGAAAATAGCAGATAAAACTTGTGTTGATTTTGTAGAAGTACTATCTTCTAAAGAAGCAGTACCAGGTGGCGGGGGGGCTGCCGCACTAGTTGGTGCAATTGGTATGGCTTTAGGTAGTATGGTATGTAATCTTACAATAGGAAAGAAAAAGTATGCTGAGTATGAAGAAAGTGTAAAAGATATATTAAGTAAAGCAGGAAAATTAGAAAAAGATTTATTAAAAATGATAGATGATGATGCAGAATGTTTCTTGCCATTATCAAAAGCTTATGGGCTTCCTAAAGAAACAGAAGAAGAAAAAAGAATAAAAGCAGAAACAATGGAAAAAGCACTAAAAGTTGCTTGTGAAGTGCCATTAAATATAGTAAGAGTTTGTTATGAAGCTATTAAGTTACATGAAGATTTAGTTGATAAAGGTTCAAGACTTGCTATAAGCGACGTTGGTGTAGGGGTTCAATGTTTAAGAGCTGCTATACTTGGTGGACAATTAAATGTAGTTATAAATATAAATTCTATACAAGATAAAGAATATGTTAGTAAAGTAAAAACAGAAGTAGATAAATTAGTTGAAGATGGCGTTAAAACTTGTGATGAAGTTTATGCTAAAGTTGAAAAAGCTCTTGGAAAATAATTTTTAAATGACGAAAGTAGATACTATGTTATTAATATGTGGTATATAGAATAAATTAATTTAAGTTTGCTTGTAGGGGAGTTGTGAATATATGGAAGTAATGTCAACTAAAGGACAGATTATAAAAGGAAAACCTGTAGCTGATAAGATTAGTGAAGACTTAATAAAAGAAGTCGAGTTATTAGTTAAAGAAGGTATAAATCCTAAGCTAACAATAGTTAGAGTTGGGGCAAGAAGTGATGATTTATCATATGAAAGAGGAGCACTAAAAAGATGTCAAAACATTGGTATAACAACTGAAGTGTTGGAATTAGCTGAAGATATAACTCAAGAAGAATATATTGATGTTTTAAAGAAAGTTAATGATGACAAGGATGTCAATGGTATATTATGTTTTAGACCACTTCCAAAACACTTAAATGAAGAAGTTATAAAATATGTCATTGCACCAGAAAAAGACGTAGATTGTTTTAGTCCAATAAACTCTGCTAAAGTCATGGAAGGTGATAAGAGTGGATTCCCACCATGTACTCCTACAGCAGTAGTAGAAATATTAAAACATTATAATGTTGATTTAAAAGGAAGTAAGGTAACAGTTCTTGGAAGATCAATGGTAGTTGGGAAGCCAGTATCAATGCTTTTATTAAGTGAACATGCAACTGTTACAATATGCCATTCAAAGACTAAAAACTTATCAGATGTAGCTGCAGAAGCGGACGTATTGATAGCAGCTATTGGTAGAGCTAAGATGGTAGATGAAAGTTTTGTTAAAGATGGAGCAGTAGTTATAGACGTTGGTATAAATGTTGATGAAGAAGGAAATTTATGTGGAGATGTTGATACAAATGCAGTTTTAAATAAAGTATCGATGATAACTCCAGTTCCAGCGGGGGTTGGTTCAGTTACAACATCTATACTTGCAAAACACATAGTTAAAGCTTGTAAGTTGCAAAACAATAAATAGATAGATATTGTGGAAGGTTTAGGGGGGAAGTAGATATGATAATTTCTGAAAATAAACCATTGGAAGAAGTGCTAGGGTACTTAAAGAATTTTGACAAGCTAGTTTTAGTTGGTTGTAATCAATGTGCAGCGACTTGTAAGAGTGGTGGAGAAGAAGAAGTTCTAAAAATGAAGGAAACTCTTGAAGGTGAGGGCAAAAAAATCTTAGGATATGTAATGCTTGATCCTGCTTGTAACCTTTTAAAGTCTAAAAAGGACTTAAAGGCTCTAAAAGAAGAAACTAAAGAAGCTGATGCAGTTTTATCTTTAGCATGTGGAGATGGGACACAAACAATAGTTAAAAACCTAAAAAATAAACCAGTTTATCCAGCTAACAACACTTTGTTTATAGGGGAAGTACAAAGGGTTGGAGAATATGAAGAAGCCTGTAAAGCTTGTGGAGACTGTGAACTTGGTTGGACTGGTGGAATATGTCCAGTAACTATGTGTGCTAAAGGTCTTATGAATGGAGCTTGTGGTGGAGCTAAAAATGGTAAATGTGAAGTAAATCCAGAAAATGATTGTGCTTGGATAAAAATATATGAAAGATTGGAATCTATAGGGCAATTAGATAATTTAGCAGAAATAAGACCACCAAAAGACTATTCTAAGCAAAATAATCCAAGAAGCTTAAGTGCAAAGAAAAAGAAAGAAGCAACAGCGAATTCATAAAAGTTTTTTTTAGAAGGTTAAAAGGGGGATTAGAGATGAGCTTATTAAGAGAAACACTAGAGAGTGGAAAATTTGCAGTTACTACTGAAATGGCTCCTCCAAAAGGGACTGACCTTTCACATTTAATTGAATGTGCAAAGCCGTTAGTTGGAAGAGTTCATGCAGCAAATGTAACAGACTTTCAATCAGCAGTTATGAGAGCAACTTCTCTTGCTACATGTAAATTACTAAAAGATGCTGGATTAGAGCCAGTGATTCAAATAACAGGGAGAGATAGAAATAGGATAGCTATACAAGGAGAAATGTTGTCAGCAGGTGTATTTGGAATAAACAGCTTGTTGGCATTAACAGGAGACCATACTAGCGTAGGAGACCATCCACAGGCTAAAGGAGTATTTGATTTAGACTCTGTAGGGATACTTCAAACTGCTGAAACTCTAATGGCAGGTACGGATATGGCTGGTAATAAATTAAAAGGTTCTCCAGATTTTTATCTAGGAGCATCAGTAACTCCAGAATATTCTCCAATAGAAGTTCAATTATTAAAAATGCAAAAGAAAATAAAAGCTGGAGCTAAATTTTTCCAAACTCAAGCACTTTATGACATAAATACAATGAGAAAGTTTAGAGAACTAACAAGGGATATGGATTGTAAGGTATTAGCAGGGATAGTACCTTTAAAATCTCCAGGAATGGCTAAATTTATGACTGCAAATGTACCAGGAATATTTGTGCCAGATGAACAAATCGAAAGATTAAGAGCAGCTGGAAAAGAAAACTGGGTAAGTGAAGGAATAAAAATGGCAGGAGAACTTATCAAACAATTAAAAGAAGAAGATTTATGTGATGGTGTTCATATAATGGCAATTGGGGCAGAAGAAAATATACCTGCTATACTAGATGCCGCAGGTTTATAGTATTACAAGATTGTAGATTATAAGGTTTGGGGGAATTAAGGATGAAAATAGTAGTAGTAGGTGGTGGACCAGGAGGATATGTAGCAGCTATAAAAGCTTCTATGCTTGGTGCAGAGGTAACAGTTGTTGAAAAAAGAAGAGTTGGAGGAACTTGCTTAAATGCAGGATGTATACCAACTAAAGCACTTCTTGCTTCTTCAGGAGTATTAAATACTGTAAAGGAAGCAAAGGATTTTGGTATAGAGATAGATGGTACAGTTACACCAAATTTCACTGCCATAATGGAAAGAAAAAATAAAGTTGTAAATCAATTAATAAGTGGTATAGAATTCCTATTTGAAAAAAGAGGAGTAAAACTAGTTAATGGTTTTGGAAAATTAATTGATAAAAATACTATAGAAGTAACAAAAGATGATGGAACAGTAGAATCTATAAAAGCTGATAAGATAATACTAGCTAATGGTTCTGTTCCAGTTGTACCAAGAATGTTCCCATATGATGGAAAAATTGTAATAACTAGTGATGAAGTTCTTGGACTTGAAGATATACCTGAATCTATGTTAATAGTAGGTGGTGGAGTTATAGGATGTGAAATAGGGCAATTCTTTAGAGCCTTAGGAACAGAAGTAACTATAGTTGAAATGGTTGACCAGATACTATTAAATGAAGATAAAGATGTAGCTAAACAACTACTTAGACAATTTAAGAAAGATAAAATTAAAGTTATTACAGGTATTGGAGTACAAACTTGTGAGGTAGTTGATGGTAAAGCTGTTGCAACCCTTTCTAATGGAAAGGTTATAGAAGCACAATATGCATTAGTATGTGTTGGTAGAAGACCTAACCTTGATAATTCTGGAGTAGAAGATATAGGAATTGAAATGGAAAGAGGAAAAGTAGTAGTTAATGAGCATCTTGAAACTAATGTAGAAGGTATATACGCAATAGGTGATATAATAGATACTCCTTTCTTAGCACATGTTGCTTCTAAAGAAGGTATCGTTGCAGTTGAAAATGCTTTAGGAAAAACTAAAGTAGTAGATTATAGAGCAATTCCAAGATGTGTTTATACTGAACCTGAAGTTGCTGGTGTTGGTAAAACTGAAAAACAACTTGAAGCTGAAGGTGTAGAATACAATGTAGGTCAATTTGATTTTAGAGGACTTGGAAAAGCACAAGCTATAGGACATTTCCAAGGATTTGTAAAAATAATAGCTGATAAAGAAACAGATAAAATAATAGGTGCAGCAGTAGTAGGTCCTCATGCTACAGATTTATTAACAGAGTTATCACTTGCTGTTCATCTAGGATTAACTGTAGAACAAGTAGGGGATGCAATACATCCACATCCAAGTTTATCTGAAGGACTAATGGAAGCACTTCATGATGTACATGGAGAATGTGTTCATTCTGTACCTAAATTATAATAAGTAAACAGAGTACATAAGGCTCTGTGGCTAGATTTAAGGGGGAAGTCTTAAAATGGGATACAATATAGCTGTTGCAGGAAAAGGTGGAACTGGTAAAACAAGTCTCACAGGGCTTTTGATTGATTATTTGGTTAAGGATAATAAGGGACCAGTATTAGTTGTAGATGCTGATGCTAATGCTAACATAAATGAAGTATTAGGTATTGACGTTGAAGCAACAATAGGAGAAATAAGAGAAGAAGTAAATCAAAGAGAAAAGTTAGGCAATGCATTTCCAGGAGGTATGACAAAGGCACAATATTTACAATTTAGATTAAACTCTATAATTGAAGAAGGAGAAGGATATGACTTATTAGTAATGGGGAGATCAGAAGGGGAAGGTTGTTACTGTTTTGTAAATGGGATACTTAGAGAACAAGTAAACAAAATATCTGGTCACTACAAATACTTAGTCATGGACAACGAAGCTGGTATGGAACATCTAAGCAGAAAAGTTACTAGACATGTTGATACACTTTTATTGGTTAGTGATTGCTCAAGACGTAGCATACAAGCTGTTGCTAGAATAAGAGATTTAGCTGAGGAACTAAAATTAAATGTTGGAAGAATACTTCTAATTGTAAATAAAGTTCCAAATGGGGTTATGAATGATGGTGTTAAAGAGGAAATAGAAAAACATAACCTAGAGCTAATCGGTGTTGTACCTATGGATGAATTGATATATGAATATGATTCTACAGGTATTCCTTTAGTTAATTTACCTGAAGATTCAAAATCTAAAGTGGCTATGAAAGAAATTTTTGCTAAATTAGAATTAAAATAGGCTTAAGGGGGAAAAAAATATGGCATTTAAAATGTCTACTCAAAAATATTCTGGAAAAATATCAGAAGTTGAAGTAGGAATAGGGGAAAAAGCAATTAAATTAGGTGGGGAAAATGTATTACCTTTTTATAGTTTTGATGGAGAAGTAGGGAATACTCCAAAAATAGGTATACAAATATCAGACGTTTATCCTGAAAGCTGGACTGATTCATATAAAGAGTTATACAAAGATGTAGCTAATTGTCCAGTAGAATGGGCTAAATATGTTGAAGCTAATACACAAGCAGATTTTATTTGTTTAAAATTTGATGGTTCTGACCCAAATGGATTAGATAAATCAGTTGATGACTGTGCTGAAGTAGCTAAAGCAGTAGTTGAAGCAATAACATTGCCTTTAGTAGTAGCTGGCTCAGGAAATCATGAAAAAGATGGTAAATTGTTTGAAAAATTAGCTCAAACATTGGATGGACATAACTGTCTATTTATGTCAGCAGTAGAAGATAACTACAAAGGAGTAGGAGCATCAGCTGGAATGGCTTATTCACACAAAGTTGGAGCAGAATCTTCTGTTGATATAAACCTAGCTAAACAATTAAACGTACTGTTAACTCAATTAGGCGTTAAAGGTGAAAATATAGTTATGAATGTTGGATGTTCAGCAGTTGGTTATGGATATGAATACGTTGCATCTACTATGGATAGAATTAGACTTGCAGCATTTGGTCAAAATGATAAGACATTACAAATGCCTATCATAACACCAGTAGCTTTCGAAGTAGGTCATGTTAAAGAAGCTATAGCTCCAGTAGAAGATGAGCCAGATTGGGGTTGTCCAGAAGAAAGAACTATAGCAATGGAAGTTTCAACTGCAGCAAGTGTTTTAGTAGGTGGTTCAAACGCAGTTATACTTCGTCATCCAAAATCAATAGAAACTATAAAAGAATTGGTTAACGCATTAGCTTAATTAAATTGTTAAGGTTAGGGGGAGAAAATAATGGCATTAAAAGCTTTAGATATATTTAAATTAACACCAAAGAAAAACTGTAAGGATTGTGGATTCCCAACTTGTATGGCTTTCTCTATGAAGGTTGCTTCAGGAGCTGTAGAAGTAGGTAAATGCCCACATATGTCTGATGACGCTATAGCGAAACTATCAGAAGCTACTGCACCTTTAATGAAAGCATTAAAAGTTGGTGCTGGAGCATCTGAATATGAACTAGGTGGGGAAACAGTATTATTTAGACATGAAAAAACATTAGTAAGTAGAAATAGATATGCAGTTTCATTCTGTACTTGTATGAGTGATGAAGCAGTAGACGCTAAAATAGCTAACATGAAAAAAGTTGACTATATAAGAATTGGTGAACAAATGAAAGCTGAAATGGTTGTTTTAGAATACTGTGGAGACAAAGATGCATATTTAAAATTAATAGACAAAATAAAAGGTAGTGGATTAGAAGTAGCTTATATTTTAGCTTGTGATGATGCACAAGCAGTTAAAGAAGCTGTTGAAGCATTAAAAGATGTTAGACCAATGGTATATGGAGCAACTAAAGATAACTACAAAGATATGATAGAAGTAGTTAAAGGAGCAAATTTACCATTAGGAGTAAAAGCAGCTAGCTTAGAAGAATTATATGAAACAGTTGAATTAGTTCAAGCTGCTGGATATAAAGAATTAGTATTAGATGTAACTGGAGAAAATATAAAAGATACTTATACTAATGCTGTGCAAGTTAGAAGAATAGCTTTAAAAGAACAAGATAGAACATTTGGATATCCTTCAATAGTATTTGCAAATAGATTATCTAACTCAAATCCTATGATGGAAATTGCTTTATCATCAATATTTACTATAAAATATGGTTCTATAATAGTAATAGATGATATTAGTTATGCTAAAGCATTACCATTATTTGCATTAAGACAAAATATATACACTGACCCACAAAGACCAATGAGAGTTGAACCAAAGATTTACCCAATTAATAACCCAGATGAAAATTCTCCAGTATTAGTTACTGTTGACTTTGCATTAACTTATTTTATAGTTGCTGGAGATATAGAAAGATCAAAAGTTCCAGTATGGTTAGTAATACCAGATGCAGGTGGATATTCAGTTCTTACATCTTGGGCTGCTGGTAAATTTGGTGGAAATTCAATATCTGCTTTCATTAAAGAAAGTAAAGTAGAAGAAGTAACTAATTGTAAAGACATTATCATTCCAGGAAAAGTTGCAGTACTTAAAGGTGATATAGAAGATAACTTACCAGGATGGAATGTAGTTATAGGACCAGAAGAATCTATGGAATTACCTAAGTTCTTAAAAGGATACCAAGAAAAAGCATGCCAAACAAACTAATAAAATATTAACTAACTATTAATATTAAATTTAAAGGGGGACATTATAAATGGAAAAATTTATGATTATAGGTGAAAGAATACACTGTATCTCACCTTCAATAAGAAAGGCATTAGCAGAAAGAGATCCAGCTCCAATATTAAAAAGAGCAAAAGAACAATTAGAAGCAGGAGCACACTATATAGATTTCAATATAGGACCTGCTGAAAGAGATGGCGAAGAGATAATGACATGGGGAGTTAAACTACTTCAATCTGAATTTAACAATGTTCCTATAGCATTAGATACAGCTAATAAAAAAGCTATCGAAGCTGGACTTAAGGTTTATGATAGAACTAATGCAAAACCAATAATAAACTCTGCTGATGCTGGTTCAAGATTTGATTTAATAGATATAGCAGCTGAATATGAATCAATGGTTATAGGTTTATGTGCAAAAGAAGGTATCCCAAGAGATAATGATGAACGTATGGCTTACTGCCAAGAAATACTAGAAAAAGGCTTAATGTTAGGAATGGAGCCAACTGATATATTATTTGACCCATTATGCTTAGTTATAAAAGGTATGCAAGAAAAACAAGTAGAAGTTTTAGAAGCTATAAAAATGATGACTGAAATGGGACTTTTAACTACAGGAGGATTATCTAACGTATCTAATGGATGTCCTAAACATGTTAGACCTGTTTTAGATAGTGCCTTCTTAGCAATGGCAATGGCTAATGGATTTAGTTCAGCTATAATGAATCCATGTGACTCAGAATTAATGAAAACTGTAAAATCTTGTGACATAATCAACGGGGCATCTTTATATGCAGACTCTTTCTTAGAGTTAAATGAAGGTGGATTTGCTTTCTAGGGTTTTTAGGGTATAGTTAATAAAAAATAGGTGTAAATATTAAAGGGGGAAATAGAATGAATCTATATAATATAATCTTTACAGGGTCAGAACAAGCTTTGGGTGCAGCTCAAGCTATGCTAGCTGAAGCTATAGAAAAAAACGGAAAAGAACATAAAGTAGCTTTCCCTGATACAGCATATTCATTACCTTGTATATATGCTGCAACAGGACAAAAAATGAACACTTTAGGGGACTTAGAAGGTGCTTTAGAAGTAGTAAAATCTTTAATCAATAGAACTCATTTATTAGAACATGCTTTTAATTCTGGTTTAGCTACTGCTTTAGCTGCAGAAGTAATTGAAGCATTAAAATACTCAACTATGGATGCTCCATATAGTGAGCCATGTGCAGGTCACATAACTGACCCTATAATCAGATCACTTGGTGTACCACTAGTTACAGGAGATATACCTGGTGTTGCAGTTGTTCTTGGTGAATGTCCTGATGCTGAATCAGCAGCAAAAGTTATAAAAGACTACCAATCTAAAGGTTTATTAACTTTCTTAGTTGGTAAGGTTATAGACCAAGCTATAGAAGCTGGAGTAAAAATGGGTCTTGAACTAAGAGTTATACCTCTAGGATACGATGTAACTTCTGTTATCCACGTTGTATCTGTTGCAGTAAGAGCAGCATTAATATTTGGTGGATTAACTCCTGGTGATTTAAACGGATTATTAGAATACACAGCTAATAGAGTTCCTGCATTTGTTAATGCATTTGGACCATTAAGTGAATTAGTTGTATCTGCAGGTGCTGGAGCAATAGCTTTAGGATTCCCAGTTATAACTGACCAAACTGTTCTTGAAGTTCCAATGAACTTATTAACTCAAAAAGATTATGATAAGATAGTAGCTACTTCATTAGAAGCTAGAGGAATAAAAATAAAAGTTACTGAAATACCTATACCAGTTTCATTTGCAGCAGCATTTGAAGGTGAAAGAATTAGAAAGAGCGACATGTTTGCTGAATTTGGTGGAAATAAAACTGAAGCTTGGGAGCTTGTTGTTAAGAGAGAAGCAGCTGAAGTTGAAGACCATAAGATAGAAATAATAGGACCAAACATAGATGAAGTTGAAGCAGATGGTGTATTAAGATTACCACTTGCTGTAATAGTTAAAATAGCTGGTAAAAACATGCAAGATGATTTCGAACCAGTTCTTGAAAGACGTTTCCACTACTTCTTAAACTATATAGAAGGTGTAATGCACGTTGGACAAAGAGATATGGCTTGGGTAAGAATCTCTAAAGATGCATTTGATAAAGGATTTAGACTTGAGCATATAGGAGAAGTTTTATATGCTAAGATGTTAGATGAATTTGAATCAGTTGTTGATAAGTGTGAAATAACTATAATTACAGATGCTGAAAAAGTTTCTGAATTAAAAGGTGAAGCAATAGCTAAATACAATGCTAGAGATGAGAGATTAGCTTCATTGGTTGATGAAAGCGTAGAGACTTTCTATTCTTGTAACTTATGTCAATCATTTGCACCAGCTCACGTTTGTGTTGTTACTCCTGAAAGACTTGGCCTTTGTGGAGCAGTTAGCTGGTTAGATGCTAAAGCTACTAAAGAATTAGACCCTACAGGTCCTTGTCAACCAATAGAAAAAGGTGAATGTTTAGACGATAGAACAGGTGTATGGAACTCTGTAAATGAAACTGTAAACCAAATATCTCAAGGTGCAGTTGAAGCTGTTACATTATACTCTATATTAGAAGACCCTATGACTTCTTGTGGATGCTTCGAGTGTATCTGTGGTATAATGCCAGAAGCAAATGGATTTGTTGTAGTTAACAGAGAATTCCCAAGTGTTACTCCAGTTGGTATGACTTTCGGAGAACTTGCTTCTATGACAGGTGGAGGAGTTCAAACTCCAGGATTCATGGGACACGGAAGACATTTCATATCTTCTAAAAAATTCGCTTATGCAGAAGGTGGACCAGAAAGAATAGTTTGGATGCCAAAAGAATTAAAAGAGTATGTAGCTGATAAACTAAATGCTACAGTTAAAGAAATGACTGGAATAGAAAACTTCTGTGATATGATTTGTGACGAAACTATAGCTGACGATTCTGAAGGTGTATTAGCTTTCTTAGAAGAAAAAGGACATCCAGCATTAGCTATGGAAAGTGTAATGTAATTGATGGAAAATTTAAAATAATGTGATATAATATTAATATGATTTAAATAAATTAATCAATAATATAATATTGGGGGTCTATCGAAATGAAATTATTACCAGAATTAAAATACTCTAAAGATCATGAATGGGTAAAAGTAATTGATGGAGATGTTGTATATATAGGTATAACAGATTATGCTCAAGATCAATTAGGAGAAATATTATTTGTTGAAACACCAGAAGTAGAAGATACTGTAACTAAGGGAGTAGATTTTGGAGTAGTTGAATCTTCTAAAGTAGCTTCTGATTTAATATCTCCTGTTAATGGTGAAGTATTAGAAGTTAATGAAAAATTAGAAGATGAGCCAGAATGTATAAATGAAGACCCATACGAAAACTGGATATTAAAAGTAAAACTAGCTGATGTTGCTGAGCTTGATACATTATTAAGTGATAAAGAATACGAGGCTGGATTAGAATAATTAAAGACTAGGGATGTTATTATAATTGGGGAAAGTATAGTAAAATTTGAGTGCACGCAAATTTAGCTATACTTTCCTTTTATAATATATAGAACAAATTGGGAGGGATATCATGATAAAGGTAAATTTTATGCCAAACAATAAAGAAGTTTATTGTAACGAGGGAGATATATTACTAGAAGTTGCAAGAAATGCTGATATATTTATAGATGCTCCTTGTAATGGAAATATGTCTTGTGGTAAATGTAAGGTAAAGTTGTTAAAAGGTAAGGTTGATACAGAAAAAACAAGACATATAACAGATGACGAATGGGAGCAAGGTTATATATTAGCTTGTTGTACAAAGGTAATATCAGATATAGAAATTGAAGTTCCTTCTAAAGTATCATCTTCTATGCATGGTATGAAAATAGAAGGTAGTAATAAACAAAAAGATAGAGAAATTTTTGAGAGAGCTAAAAAAATAATAGAAAAGCATAACTTACAATTTAAGACAAATATAAAGAAGAAATACATAGAAATGGAAGAACCAAATTTAGATGATAATATAAGTGATGTAGATAGATTAGAAAGACATGTTAGAAATCATCTGGGGTACAATGAAATAGATTTTAGATTAGATATACTTAGAAAGATGCCAACGATATTTAGAAAGAGTGATTTCAAAGTTACAATAACATATGTTCAAAAACAAAAGAAACTTACAATCATAAATATAGAAGAAGGAAATAAGGAAAATTCTCTGTATGGAGTTGCAATAGATATTGGTACAACTTCAGTAGTTGTATGTTTAGTAGACTTATATTCAAAAGAAGTAGTAGATAAAGCATCATCTGGAAATGCTCAGATAAAATATGGAGCAGATGTTATAAATAGAATTATATATTCGACTAAGAAAAATGGATTAGAAACTTTACACAAAGCTATAGTTGATGAAACTATAAATCCTCTATTAAAAACATTATATGAAAGAAATGGCATAAATAAGGAGGATGTAGTCACTTTAGTAGCTGCTGGAAACACAACTATGACAAGTTTATTCTTGGGTGTGTATACAGACTTTTTAAGACAAGAACCTTATATACCACCATTTTTAAAATCTCCAAAACTTATGGGTGAAAATGTAGGACTTTTTGTAAATGACAGTGCATATGTGTACTTAGCTCCATCTGTAGCAAGTTATGTAGGTGGAGACATAACAGCAGGAGTACTATCAGCAGGGATATGGTCAAGTGAAGAAAATGTTTTGTTTATAGATTTAGGTACCAATGGAGAGATAGTGTTTGGAAATCAAGACTATATGATGAGCTGTGCATGTTCAGCAGGTCCTGCATTTGAAGGTGGAGGCATAAGTTGTGGAATGAGAGCATCAGCAGGAGCAATAGAAAAGGTGGCTATTGATAAAGAAACTTTAGAGCCTACATTAAAAATAATAGATGAATGTGCACCAGTTGGTATATGTGGCTCTGGTATAATTGATTTAATTTGCCAAATGATTACTAAGGGTGTAATAGATAGAAGAGGTAAGATATACAGAGATTTAAACAATAAGAGAGTTAGATTTAATGAACATGAAATAGGAGAGTATGTATTAGCATTTAAAGAAGAATTTGATTTGGAAAATGATATAGTAGTAAATGAAGTGGACATAGATAATTTCATTAGAGCTAAAGGAGCTATATATTCAGGAGCATATACTCTTGTAGATAGCTTAGGTATGGATTTTAGCATAGTAGATAGAGTTTATATAGCTGGTGGTATAGGAAATAACTTAGATATAGAAAATTCAATAATTATAGGATTACTTCCTGATATAGATAGAGATAAATTTACTTATATAGGAAATAGTTCACTTGTAGGTTCTTACTTGGCCCTTATAAGTAAAGATGCCAAAAATAAACTTGAAGAAATAGGTAAACAAATAACTTATGTTGAACTTAGTGTTTATCCAAGTTACATGGACGAATTTATTTCTGCATGCTTCTTACCACATACAAATATAGAGCAGTTTCCAACTGCAAAGCAACTACTAGAAGAGTAAAATATCAAAACATAAATGTAGAGGGTTAAATTATGTATAAGGATTTATCTGCAAAAATGAGAACTGCGCTTGACATTAAATTAAGTAATTTCGGAAATGAGATAGAGTTTGCTTATCCTAATCAGACACTGGCTCTTAGTACAACAAGTAATAAGTGTAGCCTGAAATGTGCTCATTGCAATGGGCATTATTTAGAAAATATGATACCAATTGAGAATTATGAAGAAAAAGTTAAATCAAGAAATATAACTAGTTTTTTATTAAGTGGTGGTTGTAGTTATGAAGGTGATGTCCCAATAAATACCCATATACAGACCATTAAAAAGTTAAAGGAACAAGGATACAGATTAAATGCTCATTTAGGGCTTATGGATAAAGAGAGCATTATAGAATTATGTAAGTATTTAGATATAGTTTCTTTTGACTTGGTATTCGATAAAGAAACTATAAAAGAAGTTTATAAGATGGATAAAAGCAAAGAAGATTATATTAAAGTTTACAATACAATAAGAGAAAATACAGAAGTAGCACCACATATATGTATTGGTTTAAAAGGAGGAAAAGTAAAAGGTGAGTATGAGATTATAGAATACTTACAAAAAAATCCTCCTAATAAACTGACATTTATAGTTCTTATTCCCACGAGAGGTACTGAATATGAAAATCTAGAACCTCCTAAGTTGGAAGAAGTAGCAGATGTTTTATGTGAAGCGAGAATTAGTTTACCAAATACAGAGATTAACCTAGGTTGTATGAGACCTAGAGGTGTGTATAGAAAAGAGCTCGACCAATTAGCCATAATGTGTGGAGTTAATAGAATAGTTCTGCCATCAAAATCTGCTAAGAACAAGGCTATAGATATGAATATGACAATAACTGAATGTAAGGAGTGTTGCGTTTTATGATTAGATTATCATCAGGGACAGCAATAGAACTTGGAATATTAAATAAAAAAAGCGATATACCTCCTACTACAGCATATATAATGATTGGGGAAAAATGTATAAACAAATGTAGTTTTTGCTCTCAATCAATAGAAAGTAGTACTAGAAAAGATAAATTATCAAGAGTAGTTTGGCCAGAGTATTCTAAAGAGGAAATACTGGATGCTCTGAGAGCATATAAAGGAAAAAATATAAAGAGGATATGTATACAATCAATGGCAAGTGAAGAGGCACACAAATCTGTTTTAGATTTTATAAATTATATAAATGGTAAAATAGATATGCCTATTTCATTGTCTGCAAAATTAGAAAGTGATGAAGAAATAAATAAGTTTTTTTCTGCTGGAGTAGATAAAATAGGAATAGCGATAGATGCAGCAAATAAAGAATTATATGAAAAAATAAAAGGATATAATTACGATGAAAAGTTGAGGTTTATAACAAAAATGTCAAAGTTATATCCTAATAAAATTAGCACACATATAATTGTTGGTATGGGAGAAAGTCATGAAGACATATACAACCTATATACTTATTTAAAGAAGAACAATATAACTATTAGTTTATTTGCATTTACTCCAGTTAGAGGGACTAAAATGGAAAAAATAAGTCAACCAAATATAGAAAGTTACAGAAGAGTACAGCTAATGTCCTATATGATAAATAAAGGTTATTCACAAGAATACTTTGAATTTAAGAATGGACACTTAGGGAATATAAAACTCGATGATGAGATTATATCAGATATAAACAAGGGTTATCCTTTTGAAATAAGAGGATGTAAGGATTGTAATAGACCATATTACAATGAAAGACCAGGAAGTACTATATATAACTATTCAAGACCTTTAAATCAAGATGAGATAGATTTGGCTATAAGAGAACTAAATCTGTAAATGATTTCTTGAATATATTTATACTAAAGATTGGGGCGTAATAATCATGAATCAGTGGAGAGTTATACATAATAAATCATATGATGGTGCAATGAATATGGCAATTGATGAAGCTATATTTACTGCATATAAAAAAGGATGTGTGAAGCCAACACTTAGATTTTACACTTGGAAGCCAGCTTGCTTGAGTGTAGGATATTTTCAAAAACTTGAAGATGAAGTAGATTTAGATAAGTGTAAGTGCATGAATATAGACTATGTCAGAAGAATCACAGGAGGAAGAGCTGTATTACATGATAATGAGCTAACTTATAGTATAATTATAGGAGAAGATAATCCTTTAATTGATAAAAGTATAAATCTATCTTATAGATATATAAGTGAAGGTTTAGTTAGAGGATTGAATTTAAGTGGTATAAAAACAGATAACTTAAATAGTGGAGAGAGAATAGGTAGAGAAAATCTATCAGCTGCATGTTTTAATGCACATGCATCATATGAAGTTACTATTAATAATAAAAAGGTCATTGGAAGTGCTCAAAGCAGAAAAGATGGTGTTTTGTTACAGCATGGTTCAATAATAATGGATTTTGATGTAGAAAAATTGTTTAAATTAATAAAGACTAAAACACCAGACCTAAAGGAAAGAGCAATGAAATTTACAGCTAAAAAGGCCAGTGGAATAGAAAATGAAATTGGTAAAAAAATAGACATAGATATTCTACAAGCTAATCTAATAAAAGGACTGGCTAGTCAATTTAATGTTGAGTTTGTAGAAGAAGACTTGACCGATTATGAAAAGCAATTAGCTGAAGAATTATATAAAAAATACAAGGATGAAGAGTATAATAAAAAGCGTTAACTTTAATTGACTTTAGGCAAATTAAAGTGATATACTTAAGGTATAATAATATACAAAAACTGAAATCATGAAGGTTTCTTTGGTGTATTGAAATACCTAAGGAAGTCTTTTTTTGATTTTTAATAAAAATCATATTAGGAGGAGATTTATATGTGTGAATCATCAGCTTTCATTTGTAAGAATAACAATGAATTAGAAAAGGTTATGGAAAATGTGGTTAATATAGACCCTTGTGATGGAAAGATTTATTTAACTGATTTATTAGGAGAACAAAAAATAATAGATGGAATAATTAAAGAAATAAGATTGATGGACCATAAGATAATAATACAAGAAAATTAATTAATAGGGGAATTTCATATGATAATAGCAGTGATAGATGGAATGGGTGGAGGTATAGGAGCCCAGATAGTTTCTTCTTTGAGAGAAGAATTACCTACATATGTAGAAATTTATGCACTAGGAACTAATTCTATAGCAACTAGTTCTATGATGAAAGCTCATGCTAATAAAGGAGCTACAGGGGAAAATGCTATAGTAGTATCAGCTAGAAAAGCCAATATAATAGTTGCACCTATTTCTGTAATAATACCTAATTCTATGATGGGGGAAGTCACTTGTAATATAAGTGAAGCTATTGCAGATAGTGAGGCACTTAAGATACTTTTACCTATTATGCCAGAAAATATAGAGTTAGTTGGATTAGAAGGTAAACCATTAGCACTACTTGTAAAAGATTCTGTTAATGTTATAAAAAAAGAATTTAATATAAAATAACAGGGGGAATAACTAATGATGTTTGATAGAGAGATTATAAGATACCACCATGGGCACCATGACCATGACGACCATTGCCATGAACATAATCATGGAGATATATGTCACGAACATCCACACGACCATGCTCATGACCACGACCACGAACATAATCATGAAGAATCATCAGAGTCTAAAGATGAAAAAACTTTAAAAATACTTTTAGTACATTGGATAAATCACAATGAGACTCATGAAGAAGGATTTAGAGAGTGGGTAGAAAAAGCAAGAGCTATTGGAAAAGAAGAGACAGCAAAGAGTATTGAAAAAGCTATAGAGTGTATGGAAGAAGCAAATAAAATGCTATTAGAGGCTAAAAAACATATGTAAATATGATTGTTAAAATCGCTTATATATTTTGATATAGGCGATTTTTTATGTTTTATTGATATTTAATTATTGAAATTTCTAGGGATTATGTAATATACTTTAATGAGGAAATTTGTTGTGAAACTGAGTTATTTAATATATAGCACTATTATTTTTAAGTGATATTACTCTTATTTAAAATAGCTTTGCTATTAAATATAATAAAAAGCATAAATAATTAAACTATAGGTTGAGATTAGTGTGGATAAGTACAGTTCTTAGACCTATGGATGTGATACATAAGTACTATCAAATATGAATCGCCACCTTTAAATATTACTGAAGGTAGTTAAGGTGGAGCAGTTCAATTTAATAAAGGGAGTGAAATAGTTATGAAAGATGGTCATATACATTCACCTTATTGTCCTCATGGAAGTAAGGATGACTTTGAAAAATATATACAAAGGGCAATTGATGTTGGTATAACAGAAATGACATTTACAGAGCATTTTCCATATCCACATGGATTTAAAGACCCTGCGCCTGAAAATGATAGTTGCATGAATATTGAAAATTTATCAAGTTACTTTAATGATGTTAAAAATTTTAAACAAAAATATGAGGGTAAAATTAAGATAAATGTAGGAGCGGAAGTAGACTTTCTTGAAGGTTATGAAGACGGCATAAAAAACAATTTAGATAAATATGGTGATGAATTAGAGGATTCTCTATTATCAGTACATATAATTAAGATTGATGGTGCCTACTGTTGTGTAGACTATAGTGTAGAAGAGTTTCAAAATCTGATTGATAAGCTTGGAAGCATTGAAGCTGTTTATAATAAGTATTATGAAACGTTAATAAAAGCTGTAAATGCAGATTTGGGTATACATAAACCAAAGAGAATAGGTCATTTAAATTTAGTTAGAAAGTTTAATCAAGTATTCCCATATAATTATGAAGGAAATAAAGTTCTTGAAGAATTAATAAAGTTAGTTAAAGAAAAAGGTTATGAACTTGATTACAATGTTTCTGGAAACAGAAAAAAATACTGTAAAGAACCTTACGTAGATGGATACTTATTAGAATTAGCAAAAAAATATGATATTCCATTAGTTCTTGGCTCAGATTCGCACTGTGCAGGTGAAATAAATAATTATGATATAGGCTAAAGATGTATATATTATAATCTTAAAGTTATGATAATTTATACTTTTAAAGTACTTAATAAAAAGACTGTAAGTAGATTTATGTAACATAAATCTACTTACAGTCTTTTTATTAAATTAGGAAAATATTTATAGATTTGTTCAGTATTAGAGTTTCACAATTAATATTTTTCGTCGATATTAGTCTACTTTTACTTATCTTAATAATCATAAAGATACTTTTAGTGTTTAGAAATATTACTGCATAAGTTTATCATTTTCCATTATTATTGGGTCTAGTAATTCTACGTCTCCTTCTGACATTTTTAATCTATTGAACATATAATTTTTCACATCTTTTTTACTTTTGAATTTAGTAACTTGATAAGGTGATGTAGAACCATATTTTTCTATAAATAAAATATCTTTATCAGTCTTGATACATATACCTGTATGACCTATAAATACATTTTTAGTTTCTGGATAACGAAGAAATCCACTTATAATAGACATATTTTTATTATCTTTAAAAGATATTTTTCTTTTTTTCCATTCTTTTTTTATTTGTTCTGCGTTTTTATTTATATCATCTGTGTCTTGAGTTGGTATTGCAGAAAAAAAGTTAATAAATTTTTCTATATCCTTTGAGTTAAATTTTGCATCTCTATTATTATTTATAGTATCTAAATCAATACTTAAATCAATAGAATCTCCAGTAAACTTCTCTTTTGAGTTTATGAAATCTTTAAAAAGTCTAAATGCTGTTATTCTGCAATTTACATCCATATAGTTAGGAAACTTTTTAATCCAGTTATCTTGTAATTTATCTAAATTGTATGGAACCTGCTTTGTGTTAATTGAACTATATCCAGACTTAGATATGTTTACATTGTTTTGAAGTATTTTAATTTGAAGTTTGTTGTAGCTCCTAACTGATTTAATAAAAATATCAATATCTTTTTTATTTACTCTATTTTCTTCTAATACATTTTTTACTTGATTTTGTGTATTTTTATCTATCATGTTAGAGTATACTAATCTGTTATTATTTTTAATAGTTGAATATGCAAAGATTGTAAGCATGCTTGATAACACTAAAATAACTGACAACATTGCTATTAGTAAATTTTTTCTCACCTGTTTTTCTCCTTTATAAATTTATTTTGTCGACATATTTATAGTATATAGTACATTTAATTTTAGCTTCAATATGTTTTTAATTACAAAACTGTTGTAAAAAATATAACTTTATTTAAAACTTTTTTTTAATATATAAAAATATATACTAAATAGGGGTATATATTTTTTGAATTTTCAACTAATTTATTTGGACATTGACTATATGATTTTATAAGTCAAAAATAAGTAAACTATCAATGAAATATATTATGAAATTAGGTTTTTTGATGTAGTATTTTTAGTAAATCAGTAGGCTTGAGACATATGATAAATTTTATTTTATTAAAAATAAAGTTTATTAAGTTCAATAAATACAATATTAGAGTCAGGGAAAAGTTTAAAAATTTTATTTTTTTAATTCAACTATTCCTAAAAGAGGAAGGTTTTAAGGAAGAGTTAAATTAAAAAGTTTGGTTACATAATAGTAATTTTAGTTACAAGAATGAAACTGTAAAATTTAGATTTTTATTTATATAATTTCACTAAGAACATTTAATTTAGGAGGTAAAATATGAAGTTAAAAAAATTAAAAATTGGTATGGTCATGGCATTGACAATAATAACTATTGGGACGTCATTGATAAATGTATCAGCTATGGAATTAAACAGGAGTGAAGAATTTGAGATTAAGTACAGTGAAATGAAAAAAGAGTTTCAAGAAGAGTATGGAAAGGAAGATAAATTCAAAGTCGTGGTGGATGATGAATTTACAAAAGAAGAAGTAAATGGAGCTAAAGGGATTATAAAGACAACTAATAAAATGAATAATGAAGTTGTAGTTTTAAATTATTTTGATGAAATGAAATCAGGAATTGAATTTGAATTAAAACCAAAAGCTGAAAAAAATGCAATTTTAAGAGCTGAGTTTCAACAAGGATATGGAAATGAAGATAAATTTAAAGTTGTACTAGATGATGAATTCACAAAAGAAGAGGTAAATGGAGCTAAAGGGATTATAAAGACAACAGATAAAGAAAAAGGTGAAGTTATTGTGTATAATTACTTTGATGAGCTTGAAAAGTAATATTTAAAGTATTTAACCAAAAAAAGAACTAAATTTAGAAGTATATAGTATCATGTATAGATTTTAAACTTATAACAATCTATACAGTTAAATAGCCGAATTGTATCAAAAATATAAAAAAATCAAGTATAAAAAGAGTCAAATATAAAAAGGATTGTATCAAAATAAATTTTTAATATAGGGGTGAACTTTATATATTAGAGTTCACCCTTATAAAAAAGTATAAAACAATATTTGGCTATATTTAATGTTCAAGTATATTTTTGAATATGTTTATATAGAGTGACTATTTATAGATAGCTGTTATTTACAGACCATAATCTAGTTTAACCTGAGATATTTATATAGTTTTTTAATTTCTGGTTTTGAGATATTTATATAGCTTTTTTAATTTCTAATTTTGATTTTAAAATATCAAGGAATTTATAACAATCGTCTGGATAAATTTCTCCCATATTTGCAACTTGGAACATATTATCATCTAGAAACTTACCTTTCCCTGGATATACCACATAACCATTTTCTTCTTCTAGTTCTAATATAAATCTATTTATATCAATTTCTTTAGGAAGAAATACAGAGGTAACAGTATTAGACATATACTTATCTGGAAGTAAAAATGTTAGACCTAGTTCTTCCATACCATTTCTTAAAATAGCAGAACATTCTTTATATCTTTCTATCTTACTGTCATCTTCTAAAAATTCAGTTAAAGCTTCATTAAGAGCAAATATTAAAGTGACATTAGGTGTATTTGGTGTTTGGGAAGATGATTTTGCAAGCTTATAATGTTTGTAAAGGCTAAGATACACATTTTTACATTGACTTTCTTTAATATTTTGTAAAACGTTTTCTTTGGCGCAAAGGTATGCAGAGCCTGGAAATGCTCCAAGGGCTTTACCACCAACACCTGTTATTATATCTATATTAAACTCATCAACATCAATGTATTCACCAGCAGATGCACTTATTGCATCAACAAAAAATATTTTGTTATATTTTTTTGCAAGTTCTCCTAATTCAGGTACAGGATTTATCATTCCTGAACTAGTCTCATGAAATACCATAGCAATTACTTTTATGTCAGGATTTTCAAGTATATACTTTTCTAAAATATCTAAGTCTGGATATTCAGCCCATTTAAAGTCTGGTTTGTAGGTTTTAACACCATAAGCAGATAGTATTTCTTCTAGCCTTTCTCCAAAAACACCATTACTAACTAATAAAGCAGCATCTTCTTTATCAAATATAGAAGATAATACACATTCATTTACAGATGTTCCAGAGCCAGAGACAACTAGAGAATAATAATCAGAAGTTGCATTATATAATTTACTAATTTTTTGCTGTGTATCTTTAAATAAATTCATGAATTCATTTCCTCTATGACATATATCATGGTGAAGAAGTGAATTTCTAACCCTATCTGTAACCATTACTGGTCCAGGACTAAATAGATATGTTTTTTTCATTGCAAATCCTCCTTAAAGTTTAATTTAAATTTTAGAATGACTGTTTATGTGTGATTATTAAAATATTGTGTGTTAATTTAACTAGATTATAGAATAAAATTAATAATATTGCAATGATATTTTAATTAAAATACTTTAACAATCAAAAAAAGTAAAAAATACAAAAAATATTGTAATAAATATTGTATAAATCCCCAAGATGATATAGAATATAAATAAGTTAAATAGATTTTATATTCAAAAAATAATAAAAAATCTATTAATTCTGAAAATAAAGGGGGACGTTTAAAGTGAAATATGTATTAGCAATTGATCAAGGAACAACAGGAACAAGAGCAGTATTAATAAATGAAAAATCAGAGTTTGTTTTTAGTGATTATATGGAACATACTCAAATCTATCCACAATCTGGATACGTCGAACATGACCCTATAGAAATTTGGAATAACACAAAAACTGTAAGTAATAATGTACTACAACAAGCTTTTAAAAGTGGAATAGACGAAAGTGATATAAAGGGAATAGGTATAGATAATCAAGGTGAAACAGTAATGCTATGGGATAAAAATACAGGTATGCCATTATACAATGCAATTGTATGGCAGTGTAGAAGAACATATGATTATGTTGAAAACTTAAAAAATATACCTGGATTAGAAAATAAGATAATAGATAAAACAGGACTAATTATAGACCCTTATTTTTCAGGGACAAAAATTAAATGGATAATAGACAATGTAAAAGGCGTAAAAGAAAAAATCAAAAATGGAGAAGTCCTTGCAGGAACATTAGATAGCTGGTTAATTTGGAAAATGACAGGAGGAAAGTCTTTTTTAACTGATGTTTCTACAGCAGCAAGAACCATGCTTTTTAATATAAGAGATATGGATTGGGATAGAGAATTGCTTGATATTATAGGAGTTCCTAGAAGTATTTTAGCAGATATAATGCCTACGAGTGGTGATTTTGGTACTACAGATAAAGAGGCATTTTGTGGTGTATCAATAAAAATTACTGCTTCAATGGTTGACCAGCCAGCAGCTCTATTTGGAAATGGATGTTTTGAGCCAGGTATGGTTAAAAATACTTATGGAACAGGATGTTTCTTGTATATGAATATAGGTGAAGAGTTGAATATAGCAGGTAATGGGATATTAACAACTGTTGCCTGGAAAATAGGAGACAAAATTACATATGCTTATGATGGTGGAGTATATATAGCAGGTGCTGCAATACAGTGGCTTAGAGATGGAATTGGAGTTATAAAAAATTACTCAGAAACTGATGACATGGCTAACTCAATACCAAGTACTGGCGGTGTATATTTTGTTCCAGCATTTGCAGGGATTGCAGCGCCTTATTGGGACCAATATGCAAGAGGTACAATGGTTGGTATAACAGGAAGTACTAAGAAAGAGCATATAGTAAGAGCTACTCTTGAATCTGTTGCACTTCAGGTCAAAGATGTCGTTGACTCTATGAATTTAGCTTCAGGAAAAGATATAAAAATGCTAAGAGTGGATGGTGGAATTACAAAAAATAATTTTACAATGCAGTTTCAATCCGATATATTAGATATACCAATTGAAATTGCAGAAAATCCTGAGACAACAGTGCTTGGAGTAGGATATATGGCAGGCCTTTACTGTGGTGTTTGGAATAGTATTGATGAAATTAGAAATGAGTTTACAATAAGTAAAAAATACAATCCAAATATGACTAAACAAAAAAGAGAAGAAATTTTGCTTGGATGGAATCAAGCAGTAAAAAGAGCTATGAATTGGGAAAACGATACCAGAAAGGTGTGTGCTAATTAAAGTACAACATAGTATTTACATGTATAGGAGGAATTAAATATGCCCTTTGATAAAGTTATATTATATATAATGGCTGTAGGGGTGCTTTTAGGAGCATTAGATAGGATAATTGGAAATAAATTTGGTCTTGGCGAACAATTTGAAGAAGGCTTTAATTCAATGGGGCCACTAGCTTTAGGGATGGTTGGTATAGTATGTTTAGCTCCGGTTATCTCAAATGTATTAGGTCCTATAATAATACCGATATTCAATTTATGTGGAGCAGACCCATCTATGTTTGCAACTATATTAGCAAATGATATGGGAGGGTATCCATTAGCAATGGAACTTGCACACAATAAAGAAGCAGGTATGCTTGCAGGATTAATTGTATCATCAATGCTTGGGTGTACACTTGTATTTTCAATCCCAGTAGGACTAGGTCTTATAGAGTATGAAGACAGACCATTTTTTGCAAAAGGGTTATTAATAGGATTAATAACAATACCTTTTGGAGGGATTGTAGGAGGAGTGATAGCAGGATTTAATTTATCAATGGTAATTATAAATATGGTGCCAGTAATAATATTAGCAGTACTGTTAGCAATAGGTTTGAAAGTAAATTCAACACTTATGATAAATGGGTCTTTAGTTTTTGGAAAAATTATATCTATATTGATAACAATAGGATTAGGTGCAGCGGCATTTCAAGAAATAACAGGTATAGTACTTATAAAAGGAATGACACCTATAAGAGAAGGTATTCAAGTAATTGGAAGTATTGCAATAGTATTATTGGGTACTTTTCCTATACTACATTTATTAGTTAAAGTTTTAAATAAACCACTTACAGCAGTAGGTGGAAAACTAGGTATGGATGCAACAAGTGCAGCAGGATTAGTTTTTACTTTAGCTAATAGTATTCCAGTATATAAAATGATGAAAGACATGAGCCCAAAAGGAAAGGTAGTAAATACAGCATGGTTAGTTTGTGCAACAGCAGCACTAGGTGATCATCTAGGATTTACAGCAGGAGTAGTGCCAGAGATGATTACACCTGTTGTAATTGGAAAGTTAGTTGGTGGAGTATTGGCGATTGCACTTGCTATGGTAATGACAAAAGATTTAACAGCAGAAGAAGAGCAAAGTAGTAAAATGAAAAAAGAGGTTGTATAAAAGAAGTAGTGTTAAAGTCAGAGTTAAGTTAAATTAAAAAACAGAGTTAAGTTAAATTGAACAAATAATGTAAATAAAAAAAGACATAGTTACATAGTAAATACACGTATATTTTAGGCATAAATGGAGCTAAATAAATAATTATTTGGCTCCTTAACTTTAATCAATGATATTTTATAAGGAACTAAAAATCAATCATACAAGCTAGTTATCAGCGATGACTAAAGGTATTCCTTTTTGAGAAAATTCTATAATTATATCGTGGTCTATACTAGCAGATGTAATAATAGTATCTATGTGTTCTATAGGAGCAACTGAAGCAAATGAATTTATTCCAAACTTAGGTGGTTCAACAACTACTATTGATTTTCTAGACCTTTCAATCATTTTTTTTCGAACAAGTGATTCTTCTAAATGATAGTCAGAAATACCATTTTCAAGTGTAATACCTCCAGCACCTAAAATTGCCTTATCGACATTAAATTGTTCAATAGCTGCTAATGTAAGTGGTCCAGAAAAAGAACCTTCAGTTTCTCTAAGATATCCACCAAGTACATATACTTTTATATTAGTATTCATAAGTTCATTTGCAACCAAAATTGAGTTAGTTATTACAGTTAAGTTTTTTTTGTCTTTTAAATTTTTTGCAACTTCAAGGACAGTAGTTCCAGTATCCATGAAAATAGTGTCATTTGTATTTATAAATTCACTACATTTAAGAGCAATTTGTTTTTTATCATTTGAATTTATCTTTTTTCTTTTAATATAGTTAAGTTCTACGCTACTTGCTATAACTGGTATAGCACCACCATAAACTCTTTTTAAAAGTCCAATACTTTCCATATGTGCTAAGTCTCTTCGAGCTGTTTCTATTGATATATCAAACATTTGGACTATGTCATTTATTTTAATTATATTATCTGATTCGAGAATACTTAAAATCTTCTCATATCTTTCCTGTGGTAACATGGAAAATCCTCCTTGGATTAATATTATTTTAGTTTTAAGCATAACTTATGATGAATTAAGGATTTATGTCTATATGTTAATGTGTGTAGATTTATTAAATAATATTATAAGCGCTATGCAAGATAATTTTACCATATTTCAAACTTACATTTAAGTAAAAAAGTGAAAATAGATATTTAATGACTTAAAATACCTTAAATTTCATAAATTAATTGACTAAAATATAATTTTATTATATAATTTAATTGCATAGAAATACGGAGAAGTACTCAAGTGGCTCAAGAGGATCCCCTGCTAAGGGATTAGGCTGGGTAACCGGTGCGAGGGTTCGAATCCCTCCTTCTCCGCCAATTATTAAAGGCTATTCTTGTTGAAGGTAGTCTTTTTTGTAATGTCTATTAATAAAAACAACCTAGCAGACATGATTAAAGAAAGGAGGTAATATATGACAACTTTAATTTTCTTTATAGTGGGAATAGCATCTTTAGTGGTTGCTTTCGTTATTGATGGGGGACACATTGGAGCATTATTTGTATTTTCATCAGCACTTGTTGTTTTTGGTGGAACTATAGGGGCTGTTGGTGCTTCGACACCATTTCCTGTGTTCAAAAAATCCATAAAGATAATGTCGTTAGCTTTTAAAAACAAAAAGCCTAACAATATAGAAAACATAGTTTATTTTAAAGAAATTGCAATCAAGGCCAGAAAAGAAGGTCTTCTTAGTATTGATAAAGAAATAAGCGAAAATAATGAATTAGACCCATTTATTAGAAAAGGTCTTGAACTTATGGTAGATGGAGTTGATGCAGCTACAATAAGAAACATATTAGAATCTCAGATACAGATAACATCAAAAAGACATAAAGAAGGAATAGCAATATTTGATTCAGCAGGAGGGTATGCGCCTACACTGGGAATCATAGGTACAGTTATGGGATTAGTACATATTTTAGGTAACCTTTCGAGTAATCCAGACGCACTTGGACCTCAGATATCTGTAGCGTTTTTAGCTACTTTATATGGTGTTGGTTCTGCCAATTTAATTTGGATACCAATAGCATCAAAGCTTAAAGCTATAAATCAACAAGAAACTAATGAAAGACTTTTAGTGATAGAAGCGATACTATCTATACTTGAGGGCGATAATTCTAATTTAATGACAGAAAAATTAAAGATATTTTTAAATTCAAAAGAATTAATTGAACTTGGAGAAGTTGATGGTAGAGTTGAATAATATAAAAGGATGGAATATTTATGTTACATGATGAAGACGAAAAAGAAGAAAATAATGAGCGATGGCTTTTAACTTATTCAGACCTCATAACATTACTTATGATTTTCTTTGTCATAATGTATTCTATGAGTAATGTCGATGCAGAGAAATACAAACAATTATCTCAATCTCTAAGTTCTGCATTTGGTGGTTCCTCTGGAGTTATTGAAGGTGGACAAAGTAAAATAGAACCAGTAGTTGACCCAAACAATAATAATTTAGATAGTTTACAAAATCCTGAGTTTAAAGAAGTTGCTGAAAATATTCAAAAGTATTTAAATGAAAGTGGACTGGCAAATTCAGTATCATTAAAAGCTCAAGATAGAGGACTAGTAATAAGCCTTAAAGATACTATCTTATTTGATACTGGAAAAGCTGTTATAATAAATGACTCTAGAGATAAGATTATTCAAATAGGTAAGATGTTAAATGAAATGAATAGTTATATAAGAGTAGAAGGTCATACAGATAACCTATCTATAAAAAATTCTGAATTTAAATCTAATTGGGATTTATCAGTCATGAGAGCAACCAATGTTGTCCAACTTCTTATTGATAGTGCAGGTATTGCACCAAATAAGTTGTCTGCTGTAGGATATGGTGAATTTAGACCAATAGCTGATAATGCATCTCCAGATGGCAAATCAAAAAATAGAAGAGTTGATATAGTCTTGGTTGATAGTAAGTTCGATGATGTAGAAAATGTTGGAGAAAATAAATAGTTAAATAAGCTATCTCAATACAGAATTATTTCTAATAAGGGATAGCTTTTTTATGCGAAAATTAAAAATAGATGATTAGTAAGTTACCTTTTTGTGAGAATATATGGTATCTTAAATATATAATATTTAAATTATGAAAGGACTCAATTTTAAAATTGATATCAAAGGTGAGTAAATAAATGGGCAATAAGAATAAAAATACAAAATATAAAGATAAAACAAGGGCAAGGTATAATAAAAAGGTCGAAACTTTAAATAAAGAGAAGTCAAAAGAATCTAATAAACAACATAAAAAAGAAGACAAGATTACTGCTATTATCAATAAATCTAGCATTGTACTATGTGTCCTTTTAGTAATATTTTCTTTGCTTTATCTGTTTAAGTTAGTTCAGCTTAATATAATAATGACACTTTTAGTAATTACAGTGGCTATTCAACAAGGTCTGGTATCATTTGGTGCATTTAGAGAGAAGAATTATGCTAAGGGTATATTTTCAATATTTGTAATCATTTGTTTTCTAGTTGCTTTTAAATATACTGTTAGTCCTGTTTAAATATATCAGTAAATATTTTATAATTAATATAAGTAATTAAGTTACGGTTTTAATGCTATAATAAATTTTATACATTTGAAGGAGTCGATTTTATGAATAGGAGTAGATTTGTAAAATTAATTATCACATCAATGATTGTTTTATTACTTACAGGGTGTGATTTGAAAAAGGAAGAGAGCTATAAACTAGACCCAGAAAATCCGACATCAATAGAAATTTGGCATTATTATAATGGACAGCAAAAAATAGCGTTTGATAAGCTAGTTAAGGAATTTAATGACACTGTAGGTGCTGAAAAAGGAATTATTGTTGAAGCATTTAGTCAAGGAAATGTATTTGATTTATCTGAGAAGGTGCTAGATTCTGCTAATAAAAAGGTTGGTTCTGAAGAGGTCCCAAATATTTTTGCAGCATACTCAGATACTGCATATGAAATGGATAAATTAGAACTACTAGTAGATATTGACAAGTACATAAGTAAAGATGAATTAAATGAGTATATAGAAGAATATGTGGATGAGGGTAGACTAAATTCTGATAACGAATTTAAGCTTTTTCCAATTGCAAAGTCTACTGAGATTTTGATGTTAAATAAGACAGATTGGGATAAGTTTGCAAAAGCAACAAATTCAAATATAAATGATATACAAACAATTGAAGGATTAGTAGAGACATCAAAGAAATACTGTGAATGGACAGATAGTTTAACAAAAGAGCCTAATGATGGTAAAGCATTTTTTGGAAGAGATGCTTTAGCAAATTATATTATTATAGGAAATAAGCAGTTAGGAGTAGAAATTTTTTCAGTTAAAGATGGAAAAGTCACACTAAATCTTGATGAAAAGGTTATGAAAAAATTGTGGGATAATTTTTATGTACCATATATAAATGGATATTTTGCATCTTATGGTAAATTCCGTTCTGATGATGCAAAAACAGGAGATATACTAGCTCTTGTTGGGTCTAGTTCAGGAGCATCATATTTTCCAGATGAAGTAATGTTAAATGATAATGATAGCTATAAAATTGAGACATCTATTTTTCAAGCTCCACGTTTTAAAGATAAAGAAAAATATGCTGTACAACAAGGAGCAGGAATGGCTGTAACAAAATCTACTAAAGAAGAAGAATATGCATCAGTAGAATTTTTAAAATGGTTTACAGATAAAGAGTCTAATATAAAATTCTCTATTGCTTCTGGATACTTACCAGTAAAGAAAAAAACAAATGATTTAGATGTTATAAAAGATGTCATGAATAAAGATGATTTAAATGTATCAAGTAAGGTGGAAAGTTCAATCGTTTCGTCTATTGAACAAATTAATAGTTGTAAACTGTACACTAATAAAGCATTTGATGGTGGAACAAAAGCCAGACAAATCCTTGAGTATTCGATGTTTGATAAGGCTAAAGAAGATTTAAATAAAATAAATGAATTAATAAAAAATGGAACTTCTAAAGAGAATGCAGTAGCACAATTTAATAATGATGAAAATTTTTCAGCATGGTTTTTGAATTTTAAGACTGAGCTTGAAAATGCTATAAAAGAGTAGGTGAATTGGCAACGTGTACCAAAATGCACAAAGGTATGGGTGGAATAAATATGGAAAATAATCTAAAAAAGAATAACTCAATAATGAAAAAGATGATATTTCCCCTAATTATTGTTATGCTAATTCAAACAAGTTTATTTTGTGCCACAATTTTATGGGGAGGAACTATTAAAAGACTAAATGACAATTCATTTGACATTTTAAATGAAAGAGTAATTAATCGTAAAAATTATATACAAAATGAGATGCTACAAAGATGGTCAAAGACAAGTGAAGCAGAACTTGCAATTAACTCATCTATAAAAAAGGTTTTAGATGAAAATAAGGCCTCAATCAAAGATGTGGGTATCAATGAAGAAATTAATAAAAAAATTATAAAAAATATATCCGAAAACTTAATATATCTTTTGAGAAAAAATTCTGTTACAGGTTCTTTCATAATTTTAAGCAATAAAGATGTTGAAGATAATTCAGTAAATAGTAAAGATGAAATAAGTAGGACTGGATTGTATATAAGAGACTTAGACCCTAAATTTAACCCAAATGATAATTCTGATTTATTAATTGAAAGAGGCTCCTCAGAGATAGCAAGGAGTTTTGGAATATCTATGGATAGTTATTGGGCTCCAAAGTTTTCATTTAAAAGTGAAAATGAGCAAAAAGGAGATAACTTTTTTTATAAACCATTTAGAGCTGGAATTGATAATCCAAATACATCAAGTTCTAATTTGGGATATTGGGGAAGCCAGTTTTTATTAACAAATGAAGGAGATAGAGTTATAACATATTCAGTTCCTCTTATTTATGAAGATGGAACTGTATATGGAGTACTTGGAATAGATTTAAGTATAAATTATCTAAGAGAGTTACTTCCATATGGGGAGATAAATGAAAATAAAAAAGGTAATTATATTTTAGGTGTAGATAGAAATGAGGATTTGGCATTTGAAAATGTTGTTTCAAATGGGTATACATTTAAAGATAACTTTTGGGATGGTTTACATTCCAATCTTGAGCAAAAAGAATCATATAAGAATGTATATAAAGTCAAAAATGAAGATGAGGGTAATATTAAAGAAAGTACTTATGCTAGTGTACAATATTTAGATTTATACAATTCTAATACTCCATTTGAAAATGAGCGTTGGGCTCTTTTGGGAATTATTGAAGAAAAAAGTTTATTATGTTTTTCAAAAAGAGTAGAAACATTGGTAATAATGTCTGTTACAGTTTCTTTAGTGATAGGGCTTATAGGTATTTATATTGCTTCAAGATTGTTTACAAAACCAATTGTTCTTTTGGTTAATAAAGTTAGAAATAGTAATCCATCAAAACCAGTAAATCTTGATAAAATAAACATATCTGAAATAGATGAATTATCCTCTGCTATAGAGCTACTTAGTGCAAATGTTGCAGATTCCTCATCAAAATTGTCACAGATTATTGAAATGGTGGATATGCCAATTGGAGCTTTTGAATTATATAAAAATGGAGATAATGTTTTCTGCACAAAAGGATTTTTTAATATACTTCCTACTGAAAAGGAATTTAAAGAATATGGGTATATATCAAAAAATGAATTTCTTAAAAAAATGAATACAATGGATACATATTTACAAAAAAACTATAAAACAGAAAATACATACATATATAAATTTGAATCTAAAGATAAAAAATCTAAGTGGGTAAGACTAAATATTGTTGAAGATGACTTAAAGATATTAGGTGTTGTTGTTGATGTTACAAAAGAGTTTATTGAGAAAATGAAAATTGAGTATGAAAGAGATTTTGATATTTTAACAAATCTTTTAAACAGAAGAGCGTTTTATTCACAAGTACGAGAAAAATTTGAAAATAAAGAAAAACTTAAAATAGCCGCATTTATAATGTGGGATTTAGATAATTTAAAATATATTAATGACACCTATGGTCATGATGCTGGTGATGAATATATTAGATGTGCAGCAGACATACTTAAAAAGTTTATATCATGGAATGGCATAGTTTCTAGACTTTCAGGGGATGAGTTTTATGTATTCATATACGGGTATGAAAGTAAAGATAGTATAAGAACTATTATTAACTCTGTTAAAGCACAGATGAACAACACTTTATTAAAGCTTCATGATGGAACCGAATTTAAAATAAGAGCATCAGCAGGAATTTCTTGGTATCCTAGTGATTCAACTGATTATGATGAATTAATGAAATATGCAGATTTTGCTATGTATCAAATTAAAAATACAATTAAAGGCGAAGTAAGTGAATTTGATATTAATATATATAATAAGGATTCATTCTTGTTGCATAATAGAGAAGAGTTAAATAAATTAATTGATGGTCAATTGGTTGAATATGCATTTCAGCCTATTGTAGATTGTAAAGGTGAAGTATTTGCATACGAAGCACTTATGAGACCAAAACTAGAAACTTTTAGTTCTCCAATGGATGTTATTAGATTAGCTCGTTCGCAGTCTAAATTATATCAAATTGAACGTATCACATGGTTTAAAGCACTTAAATCTTTTAAGAAATATAGGGAAAAATTTGGAGACTGTAAATTATTCCTAAACTCTATACCAAATAATAATTTATCAAAAATTGATTTTGAAGAAATAGAAGATTTATATAGTGATTATCTACATAGGGTGGTACTAGAAATAACGGAGAATGATAAGATTAGTGAAGATTTTATTGACAAAAAGAAAGTATATATAAATAATTGGAATATAGAAATTGCTTTAGATGATTTTGGAACAGGTTACAATGGTGATGCTGTACTATTGTATATAATGCCAAATTATGTGAAGATTGATATGTCTATTGTAAGAGGTATTGACAAAGATGAAGATAGAAGAAAAATATTAAAAAATCTTATTTCATATTCTAAAGAAAGAAATATTAAAATTATAGCAGAAGGTGTAGAAACCAAAAGTGAAATGGAAGCATTAGTAGCTATTGGAATAGATTATATTCAAGGATATTACGTTGGTAAACCAGAATTTATTCCTCAAGATATAAGTGATAAAATTAAACATGAACTCAAACTATGTTATGAAAACAGGAACAATATAGATTAATAGAAGAAAAATTAAATGTATTTTTAGGATACTTTTAGTTTATAATTAAAAAAGAAAATAAGATGATTATAAATTAAGGTGGTGGATGTAATAATCACAACAAATATAGATATAAGACAGTTAAATGAAAATCAACTAGAAGCAGTTGAACATATAGATGGGCCTTGCATGATACTTGCAGGGCCTGGTTCAGGTAAGACTAGGGTAATTACATATAGAATAGCCAATATGGTAGTAAATAAAAATATAGCACCAGCAAGAATACTGGCAATAAGTTTTACCAAAGCATCTTCAGTAGAAATGAAAAATAGAGCATTGAGTTTAAGTGATGATATAAGACTCAATAAAGTAACCTATGGTACTTTTCACTCTGTATTTTTTAAGATTTTGAGATATTTTGAAAGGTACAGTTTAGATAGCATATTTGATGAAAAGTCAAAGAGGATAACAATAAAGGCAATATTAAAAAGTCTAAATATAGAAAATGCAGATGATGATGAAAATATAGGACAAGTTATAAATGAAATATCTTATGTAAAAAATGAACTTATGGATAAGAATGACTTTAGTTCAGAAGTGTTGACAAAAGATGAGTTTTTAAAAGTATATAATTTATACGAAGAGCAAAAATCAAAAGTTAATAAGATTGATTTTGATGATATGCTTATAAAGACTTATTACTTGCTTTTGAATAACAAATCAGCCTTAGAAATGGTTAGAAATGTATATAAATATATATTGATAGATGAATTTCAAGATATAAATAAAGTGCAATTTGAGGTTTTAAAGTTAATTTGTAATCCATTAAACAACATATTTGCGGTTGGAGATGAAGACCAAAGTATATATGGTTTTAGAGGAGCTAGACCGGATTTTTTGCTTGAATTTGAAAAATATTTTAATAATACTAAAAAAATAGTGTTGGATGTAAATTATAGGTCTAGAAGTGAAATAGTAAATACTGCAAACAGGCTTATAGAAAAAAATAGAAATAGATATGAAAAAGTTATTAAATGTAGTCAAGGCAAGGGAGGCATTGTGAGTTATATTTCTCCATATGATTCAGAGGAAGAAGCCTTATATATTGCCAAGGAAATAATTGACGAAATAAAAAAGGATTATGTAGAGTATTCAGATTTTGCAGTAATTTATAGAACTAATATACAATCAAGAGCCTTAGTAGATGTATTTATGGATATGAGAATTCCATTTGTAGTAAAAGACTCAGTAATTACAATATATGACCATTGGGCAAGTCAGGATATACTAGCATATCTAAGAATAGGTATTAATCCAAAATCAAATAAAGATTGGTTAAGAATTATAAATAAGCCATTTAGATATATATCTAAAGATAGTGTAAATATGGTTAAAGATGAAACAGATTTTATAACAGCACTAATAAACAAATGTAACCTTCATCCAAAACAAGTCAAAACAATAACTGATTTGGAGATAGACTTGAGTTATTTGAATACTTTAAATCCTAAAAATGCAATATCTTATATTAGAACTAGTCTTGATTATGATAGATATGTTTTGGATTACTGTAGCAATAGAAAGATAAAGACTAATGGGCTTGTAGAAATATTAAATGAACTTGAGAGTTCTGCTACAAATTTTAATACAGTGACAGAGTTTTTAGATCATATTGAGAGAGTAAAGACTGAGTTAATGGAAAATAACAAGAATAAACAGACTGATGGTGTTATATTTACAACTATGCACAGTGCAAAAGGACTAGAATTTAGGAATGTCTATATTATAGGTGCAAATGAAGGAACAATACCTCATGAAAAATCATATGATACTTGTAAGGAAGAAAAAAAAGAGGAACAATTAGAAGAAGAAAGAAGACTTATGTATGTAGCTATTACAAGAGCTGAAGAAAAATTATGTATAAGCTCTACTTTAAATAAATATGGTAAGAAAGTTGATAAATCAATGTTTATCAATGATATAAAATCTCCAACTAAAAAAGAAATTGATAGTATTGATGTTGGTGATAAGGTATACCATAAAAAGTTTCACGAAGGCGAAATAATCAAGAAAGATGGAATCATGTTTACGATGAAGTTTAAAGATAGAGAGCGAACTTTAGATTTGAAAACTTGTTTATTGAAGAATATAATCCATATCATTTAACTTAGTATGTAAAATTTAGTAAGTATAAGATATATTATTGATAAGCATTTAAGTAATGAAAATAAATAGAAAAATATTATTTATAAGTATTTAAGTAATGAAAATAAACAAAAAAATATTATTTATAAGCATTTAAGAAATAGAAATAAATAAGAATATATTATCTGTAATTACCTAAAGAATAGAAATAAATAAGAAATGCATTATTTATAAATATATGGATAATATCAATAAGCATGTAATACAATATCTAAATTGTAGAAAATAAAATTATTAAAAAAATAAAAAACTTATTGACAAAAATATTAGAAGGAAGTACAATTGTATTAACAATTTAAGGAAACAAATCCAGTGATAGAGAAAGTAGCATATATGGATTTACAGCGAGTTAGGGGTTGGTGTAAGCCTAGCAATGAAATCTATGTGAAGAGAGCTCTGGAGGAAATTATCAGAAGTTTTAGTTAGTATGATAATTGGTTTGCCCGCCTTAAGGGATTGAGAGGATAAGTACTTACTTATCAAAAAGAGTGGTAACGCGGATATAATTCGTCTCTTAGCTGTAAAGCTAAGGGACTTTTTTGATTTTAAAATTAAAATATCCCTATAGCTATAAAAGCTAAAATTCACAAATTTTGAAGGTTGTATAAGTATTTATCAATAAGAGTGGTAACGCGGTAAAGTCGTCTCTTAGTCATTAAAGACTGAGGGACTTTTTTTGTAACTCGAAACATGAAAGTATTAAAAATTTGAGGGAAAATTATAATTAAAAGAGAGGGGTAGTTAAAATGAAAGTATTTAAAAAATTATTAAGTTTAGGATTAGTATTAGGATTAACATTATCACTAGTAGGATGTAGTGGTGGAGAAGAAAAAACAAAATTAGAGCAAATAAAAGAAAGTGGAAAATTGGTTGTAGGTACTAGTGCAGAATTCCCGCCATTTGAATTTCATAAAGTAGTAGATGGTAAAGATTCGATAAAAGGATTCGATGTAATGTTGGCTGAAGAATTTGCAAAGGAACTTGGTGTAAAGGTTGAAATTAAAGATATGTCATTTGATGGATTAATAGGTGCTTTAAATGCAGACCAAGTTGATATAGTTCTTGCAGGTATGTCTCCAACACCAGAAAGAGAAAAGAGTGTTGATTTCTCAGAATTATATTATTTAAGTAGAAATGCAGTTATAGTTAAAGATGCAGATATAGACAAAGTAAAAACTGAAGACGATTTGAAAAAACTTAGAGTAGGAGTACAGGCAGGAAGTATTCAAGAAGAATATGTAGTTAACACTCTAAAAATGACAACTACAAAATCTTTAAAAGCAGTACCTGACTTAATTACAGAATTAAAAAATGGAAATATAGATGCAGTTGTTGTTAATGAAGCAGTTTCTTTAATAAATGTTAAGAAATATGATGGAATAAAAATGGCAAATACTGAAGTTGGTAAAGATGTAACAGAAGGTATGGCGGCAGCAATCAAAAAAGCTGATAATAACAAAGACTTCGTAGAATTATTAAATAAAAAGATAAAAGAATTACAAGATGGTAAAAAAATAGAAGAATTTTTAAATGAAGCATCTACTGAAGCTGCTTCAAATTAGTAAGAAAGTTATGTGGGAGATGAAATTATGAGTTTAGATTTTAGTTTTTTAAGTAAATTTGGGACTTCTTTTTTGGAAGGAACAGGTGTGACAGTAGCAATTTCTCTTGTAGCATTATTCTTTGGGTTTATGATAGGTATAGTTATATGTATGGCAAGAATATCAAAGAATAAAGTATTAAGAGCAATATCATCAATATATATTGAAATTTTAAGAGGGACACCATTATTAGTACAGATATATATAGTATGGTTTGGATTACCTCAGTTGGGAATAAGATTCCCTATGTTATTTGGTATACCAAGTGAATTTATAGCTAGTGCATTTGCATTGTCAGTAAACTCTGGTGCATATGTAGCAGAGATACTTAGATCAGGTATACAATCAGTTGATAATGGGCAAATGGAAGCAAGTAGATCATTAGGATTGAATTATTGGGCAACTATGAGATATATAATAATACCTCAAGCTATAAAAAATATACTACCTTCATTAGCAAATGAATTTATTACACTTGTAAAAGAATCTTCAATAATATCTGTAATAGGAGTTGTTGAGATAATGCGTACTGCTGATATAGTAAAAAATGCAGCATTCAAAGCACTAGAACCATTAATAGTAGCAGCAGCAATTTACTTTGTTATAACATTTACTCTATCAAGATTAGTTGGATTATTAGAAAAGAAACTATCTGTGTCTAATTAGATGAGAGAATATTTGGCATTTAGAGAAAACATAGAATAGTATAAAAGGAAAGTGATAATATGATTACAATAAAAAATTTAAGTAAATCTTTTGGAGATTTAAATGTATTAAAAAATATAAACTTAGAAATCGCTAAAGGCGAAATAATGGTTATAGTAGGTCCAAGTGGTTCTGGTAAAAGTACACTTCTTAGATGTATGAATCTATTAGAAATACCTACAGGTGGAGATATAATATTTGAAGGAAAAAATTTAGTTGATAAAAAAACTAATATTGATGAAGTTAGACAGAATATAGGTATGGTGTTCCAGAACTTTAATTTATTCCCACATAAGACTATTTTAGATAATATAACATTGGCACCAATTAAATTAAAAAAAATGACTAAGGAAGAAGCAGAAAAGAAAGCAGAAGTTTTATTAAGTAGAGTTGGTCTTTTAGACAAAAAAGATTCATATCCATCACAATTATCTGGAGGGCAAAAGCAAAGAATAGCAATAGCTCGAGCTCTTGCTATGGAACCAGATATGATGTTATTTGATGAGCCAACATCTGCTCTTGACCCAGAAATGGTAAATGAAGTTTTGGATGTTATAAAAGAACTTGCTAAAGAAGGAATGACAATGGCAATTGTAACTCATGAAATGGGATTTGCCAAAGAAGTTGCAGACAGAGTTATTTTTATAGATGGAGGAAGTATTCTTGAGGATGATTCACCAGAAGAAGTCTTTGGAAATCCAAAACACGATAGAACAAAAGCATTCTTAGCAAAAGTGTTATAATATATAAAAAAAGGATGTATTGATATGAGAAATTCAATACATCCTTTTTTAGTGATAATTAATATGATTTTTAAAATTTAAATTATACTGACATTAACTTTATATTAGTTTGATATTATATTTTTGCAGAAAAAAAAAGAGCTCGGGGTAAGCTCTTTTTTTCCATCGAATTAGTTTCCGATATTAATTCGATTTTTAATAAATATAAAATATATCCTTATGAAAGGGTATTGGGAATAGATATATTAACTAACTAGGGTTACCAGGGGGATAACCTTAATTTATTATAACAAAATGCGACACAAAAATCAATATTTTTTTTGATATAAATTATAAAAGTTATTTTTATAACAAGTAAGCTTATAAAAATAGACTTTATAGCAAAAATAAGTATATGTATAATATAATATATTTATTT